>JBLNEL010000170.1:0-17052 GCA_050262615.1 Bacillota bacterium | reverse complement strand
ATCTGCTGCATTATGGATCTCAGTAAAAAGTTTTGATTTTTCCTTCTCATGTGCTTTAAGGATTGCAGCAACTTTAGCAACGATTATCTTGGGTCCGGATGTTTTAACAATATACTCTTCTATTTCAAGGTCATATCCATCCAGAATGTCCTGTTCATCGCCTTTAGCAGAAAGGAAGACAAAAGGAATTGATCTTAGATCAGGGTTACCGAGCAGGAGTCTGCGGAACTGATAGCCATCAACGTTCGGCATCATAATATCAGAGACAATAATATCCGGGGTAAATTCAATTGCAGCTTTTAAGCCGGCCTCACCGTCTGCGGCAGTTTTTACCTCAAATCCTGCTTTCTGGAAGTTATAAGAAAACAGTCTGAGCAGGTGTGGATCATCATCGACAATAAGCACCTTATTTTCCTGCTTTGAGAGTGTTTTCTCGATCAAATTTCCGCTGTTATCATTATTTCCCATTTTATCAACCGGGGCTTATTTTCTAAAGCTGTCGATAGCTTCATCGACTGTAGAAAAGGTTTCAAAAACTCTGAACATGCGGGTAAGTTCGAGCATTGCATGGACTGCCGGTTTGAAACCTACCAGTTTCATATCGCCGCCTGCAGCAGTAATTTTCTTTAGTGAGACAACCATTGCCCCCAGAAAAGTAGAATCAATAAATTCGCATTTGCTTAAATCGATGACCATATATTTACAGCCATCCTGTTCAATGTCTTTTAGTAAAATTCTCTTAAATTCCTCGGCTTCCCTAAGAGTAGCTCTTTCTATATTAACAGTTTCAATACAAACATCACCGGCAATTCCCTGAATAAAATCCATCAGCATTTTTTCTCCAATATTTAGATTTTAGAACAAATTCGTTTAGAACTCATCGGTTGTTATATTAAATTTTTCCATAAACCTGTAAAAAGTTGCTCTTCCTATTTTTAGTTTTCTGGAGGCTTCTACAATATTTCCATTTGTAACCTTAAGAGCATGTTTAATTGCCTCTTCCTTAAGTTTGTCAAACGGGATTATCTGAGAATCATCATTAAAAAGAGGTCCGCTAAGAGCAGCACTGCCGCTGTTTTCAATTGAGCAGATGTGCGGCGGCAAGTCATCAAGGTCTATAAGATTTGAATCAGAGAGTATAATACACCTTTCTATGGTATTTTCGAGTTCTCTGACATTTCCAGGCCAGTTATATTCATAAATAAGTTTAAGTGCACGTTTAGAGAAGCCTTTTATATTCTTATTTAATTTACGGCTGAACTCATTGATGAAGTGGTCTACAAGCACAAGGATATCAGCGCGTCTTTCCCTTAAAGGAGGCACAGTGATCGGAAAAGAATTAAGTCTGTAGAACAGATCCTCTCTGAATTCCTTTCTCTCAACAGCTGATCTAAGGTCGACGTTAGTTGCAGAGATTATTCTCACGTCAGTTTTGATGGTATCAGTTCCACCTACACGTTCAAATTCCTTCTGCTGAATGACCCTAAGGATTTTAGCCTGAAGCGACATCTGAAGGTCGCCTATCTCATCTAAGAAAATAGTACCTTCCTTTGCAAGCTCAAATTTCCCGATTTTCCTTTGATAAGCTCCGGTAAATGACCCTTTTTCGTGACCGAACAGCTCACTCTCGAGCAATTCTCTGGGAATTGAGGCGCAGTTGACCACAACAAAAGGTTTATCCTTTCTGATCCCGTTATAGTGTATAGCTCTGGCAATAAGCTCCTTTCCTGTGCCGCTTTCGCCGTGAATAAGCACTGTGATGTCGTTATCCAGAACCTTAGTAACAAGCTTAAAGACCTCCTGCATTCTTTTGTCGCCTGAAATAATATTATCGAAGCTATACTCATTTTTAGCATTATCCCTCAGGACCTTTAATTCCTTATGAAGGTCATAGTTTTTAATTGCATTTTTTATAGCAGGTTCAAGCCTTTGAGTATCAATTGGCTTTGGGAAGTAATCAAATGCTCCCTGGCGGAGTGCCTCGACGGCAACTTCAACGCTGCCCTGAGCTGAAAGCATAATAACCGGAATGTTCTCATCGTATTGTTTAATTCTTTTAAGGACCTCAACGCCATTAATATCAGGCAGCATAATATCGAGCAGTACGATATCAGGCCCGGCCGGGAGGCGTTTCAGAACCTCTTCGCCTTTATCAAAGACCTCGACTTTATATTTCCACTTATCCTTAACCCAGTAAGTCAGAAGTTTTGAAATAGCTTTTTCATCATCTACAATGAAAACTAATTTTTCCAAGATATCCTCAAGTTTAATATATTAATTGAACTTAGGGAGCTTAACGATAAAAGTTGTCCCCTTATTTAACTCACTTTGAACAGTTATCAATCCCTTATGCAGGTCTACAATTTGTTTGACCAATCCGAGACCTATACCAATTCCCGGTATCTGCGTGCCTGGTCTGGATGCCTTATAGAATTTCTGAAATATATTAGGCAGGTCTTTTTCAGGAATACCCATACCGGTATCGCTTACAATTACTTCGAATTCTTTTGTAAAGTTTTCAGCAATAATTGTAATCCTGCCTCCCGGGTTTGTGAACTTTATTGCATTGCTGATAAGGTGCTGATATACCTGGCCAATCCTTTCCCTGTCAGCATTAAGGCTGATATTCACCACAGGAATATCGGCTGTAATTGTTATGCCCTTTTCAGAAGCAGTTTCGCCAAAGCTTTGGATGATTTCATTAAGCAGCTGTACGACATCGAATTCGGCCTTAAAGACTGCCACTTCACCTGCTTCCATTTTAGCAAAATCGAGCACATCATTAATAAGTTTGGCCAGGCGTTTCCCTTCGTTCATAATAATGCTGCTGAACTCAAGTACCATTTCCTTTGGCATTTCAGGGTCGGAGATTATTGTTTCGGAGAAACCGACGATTGATGCAAGCGGTGTTCTCAGCTCGTGAGAGATGTTTGAGATAAACTCATTTTTAAGTCTGTTGAGCTCTTCGAGCACACTTACCTGCTGGCGGGCTCTGTCACGTTCAATTGAGACAAGGCGATTGGCTTCAATGAGTTTAGAGTTTAACTCCCTAAGTTTTTCCTCGTCAATGCGTCTTTGAGTAATATCACGGCCGATGCCAAGGAGTCCTGAGATAGCATCTTTTACTTTTGTCGGGCGTCCCTGAATTTCAAATACTATTTTTTTCCCAAACTTATCTCTGAAAGCCACCTCAAAAGAAATAACCTTATCGCTCATCAAGATCTGCTGAAATGCCATAGCGATTTCAGTTTTGTTCTCGTCATCAACAAACTCCAGAAAATGCCGGCCTGTCATTTCACCGGGCTTGTAACCGAGGGCAAGAGCGCCGTAGTTATTTACTGTAAGAAAGTATCCATAGTAATCAAGATTGAAGATCAGGTCGTTAGCAGTCTCTATGAGCAGTTGAAATTTTTCCTCAGAGTGAGCAAGATCGTCCCGCATTTTTTCAAGATCAGGCTCTAGTAACTTATCCGAAATAAAAGTTTCTCTTAGTATCCACTTTTTCAGCAATTTTTCGTGGATCTTTATTCTGCTGCGGTTCAGTTCATCGTAGCAGGATTCTGTTTCGGAAAGAAGAATAAGCAGAGGATTTGGCCCTGGAGACCCATCAAGGTCAATTCTGCTGATATAGACTGACTTAACAGAGAACTTTTCCAGAACGGCACTTAGCTGAGTTAGGTCAGCATTTGCAGAAATACCGTGTAAAGCCGACTGCAGGAAAATTCCCTTAAAAAATTCCTCCAGGCATTCAGGCGGAATAGTTCCGGCGTAGGCTGAGAGATAAGCATTCTTATCCTTAGAATTGCGGATAAGGGCTGCTGCCGAGCTGCCGCTGATCTCTTTAATAAGTTCAAGTATATCAGTCAATAAGCTTTTCATATTCCGAAAATTTTGCAAATTCAGTATTCAAGATAGAGAGAAACAAATAAAATTGCTCGGGTTTTTTAATGGTTTACAGGCATAGAGAAGCAGAAGGTCGATCCCTCGTTCGGTATAGAATTGACCCAGATATTTCCGTGGTGCCGCTCAACAATCCTTTGGGCCAAAGACAGTCCGGTACCTGATCCCGGAAATTCATCGGGGTGAAGACGGTGAAAGAGCACAAATATCCTATCGTAATATTCCTTTTCTATTCCAATGCCGTTATCGGCAACTGAGAAGATATATTTTTCATCTTCACTTTTACAGCTGATCTTTATTACAGGGCGGCGGAGGCCGTGAAATTTCAGAGCATTGCTAATGAGAATTTCGAAGAGCTGTTCAATTTGAACAGGGTCAGCGTAAATCTCAGGAAGATCTTTACAAGAAATCTCAGCCGAAGTATCGGTTATTGCCGTACCAAGTCTTTTTATCACCTTTTCTACAACAGACTGCGCACTGATCTGTGAGAAGGGATTGCCTCTGGTATATATTCTTGAAAACTTAAGTATATCATCGAGCATCGACTGCATTTTAAGAGCGCCTTCAATAGCATAATCCATGTACTCGCGTGATTTGCTGTCGAGTTTTCCATCTAAATGCCGCGACAAAAGCTGAACGAATCCGGCAACCATTCTAAGCGGTTCCCTCAGGTCATGCGACACAGCATAAGCAAACGTCTGCAATTCCTTATCAGAGCGTTCAATTTCCTTCTGCAGTCCACTTAACTTTTCCCGGAGTTCCTGGTTTTCTTTAACCAGGTCATTATTTTCCGGTGTATCCAGTTTTTTATCCATTTTTATTATTTAATTAAAAACAAATCTATTACTTTAGTTACATTTATAATAATAATTTAGCTGTTCATTTGCGAGATAATTTCAAAAGAGTATGTACCGGATTGATACACATAAAATTAATTAAAGTGTAATATATCTAATTTTTAATTAATATTTCATTTATTTTAGTATATTCTTTTATGGCATTATCTTTGTGGTTTTGAGTATAATCAGGCAGTCTGAATAATTTGTTTATATTGATAAATTCCGGAGAAACAAATGTCCAGCAACATGATGCTGACCATTGGAGCATTCGTACTACTAACTGCTTTTATTTTATCTTCGAATAAAATAATAATTGAGAACAAAAGACTAGACTATGAAAGCGAATATATAATTTCAGCCATAGGACTTGCACAGTCAGTAATAGATGAGGCAAAGACCAAGCGTTTTGATGAAGCTGCCAATCCAGGCGTTTCAGTTACATTAAGCTCACTAACAGCTCTTGATCACTTAGGGGCTGAAGCAGGCGAACAGATCACTTCACCTCCCGATATTTTAACAACCGGAAACTGTCAGTCGTTTTACAAGTTTGATGATGTGGATGATTACAACAATTACACACGAAGTGTAAAGACTCCAAGAGCCGGCGGCTACCTTGTAAGTGTAAAGGTCAGGTATGTCACACTATCCGATCCTGAAGCCGAAAGTTCAACGAAGACATTTGCTAAGAAAATGACTGTCAGCGTAACGAGTCCATATATAGAAGATCCTGTCGTATTAAATTATATTTTCACTTTTTAAGAGGTTCAGCCTTAAATGAATGCGATACTTGATATCATTGGTTCGACTTTAATTGGCGGGACAATACTTCTGCTTATAATCAGACTGAACACCTCTATAAGTGACTCGATGACAGACAAGACATTAAGTTACCAGTCGCAAAGCAATCTTGCCTCCATTGTAAGAATTATGGACAAAGATTTTAAGAAGATAGGTTTGGGTGTCAGCGACAGCATAAAGATCAGAACAGCAGATTCCAGCAGAATTACATTTTTATACGACAAAGGGAATAACGGTACAATAGATTCGATGACATATTATTTAAGCCCGGTTTCATCTGCAGGCGGGACATCAAATCCAAAGGACAGACTTTTATACAGGACAATAAATAACGACCCCGCAAGAACAAGCAGTCTTGGTGTCACGAAGTTTAAGATCTTGTACTTTGATGCTTCAGGGAAATTGACTGCATACAGGTCAAAAATAAGTTACTTCAAAGTAGCACTTAATGTAGAAAGCATTTATGCCAATAATAATTCTTATGGCGGGGCATATTGGGAAAAGATTTACAAACCTAAAAATCTGTAAGAAACATGAGCGGAAAAGCTATACTGATATTTTTAGCAGGAATAATTGGAATTTCGGCAACAGTGTTCACCAATCTGTTCCGCTATTCAGGCATGTCGGCTGATAATTTATCGCGTACCTATTACTTTCAGTCTGCGAGCAATATTGCACAAAGCGGAGCAAATTTAGCTTTAAGGCAGCTGGCAGAGGATCCAGCCTGGAGGACAGGATTTACTGACAAGCCTATGCTTGGCGGAAAGTGCACAGTTACGGTTACTGATATCAATTATAAAGGCAATCCGGCTATAAAAATAACTTCTGCAGGACTGACCGACTATTCAGCTGAGGGCTTTGCATCAAACAGTCCAAAGATAACCGATACAACAGTCTGCTATATCATAAAAGGTTTTATTCCTGCTGCGGTAAAGGCAGCTATTACGGCAAATAATAATGTCGAAACAAAGGGCAATCTGCAGGTAGATGGAAGAGATCACAGGTCTGACGGCACATTGCTAACCTCAAGCAAAGTACTTAATATAACCGGCACTCTTGCCGTATGGACCACAAAAGATCTGGATCAGGGCGGCAGTTCAGATCTGGGAGGTACATCCTCCTGGACAGATTATGCACCTTCCAGGCCGGGCAGTCCGCTTGTATACAAAACATATCAAACCTGGCCAGGGGGCTATCCCTCGACCCCGGATGGGATTTTAGGCGGAGAGAGTGCCGGATATACTGAAGGCACATTAAAGTCGATAGCCAAGAGCAAATCAGGCGGAAGTCAGTATGTTACAAATCCGGCTGCCTTAAGTCTGCCGCTTAAAGGTGTGACATATGTAGAATTGGAATCAGACGAAACCTGGCAGTCGATGAACCTGACAGGTTCAGGCATATTAATTGTGCACAATGCAGCCTGTGATGCTAAAATAAAGAATCTTAATTCAGGGACATTTACTGGTTTATTAATAGCTGATGATATTGTTCATGTTCATAATAATATAGTTGGAGCTGTTATTTGTTTAACACAAAACCCCTCGGAAGGCAACTGTATTGGTAACGGCAGCGGAACAGTAAAGTACTCATCAGAAGCAGTATTGAATGCCACAGGTGCAGCCTTCAGGATTTCACCTGGCAAAAGCAGTCAGTCAAAAGTCACAGTCTGGTTAGAGTAGCATCTGGATTAAACTGCTGCCAGAATAAAACTGCTGCCAGAATAAAACTGCTGCCAGGATAAGTCTGTTACGTGCATAAACTATTATCTGAACAGGTAAAAAAGTGATTATATTTTTATAGCTTTCGGCTGAATAATACACACACGGCCTGTATGTTTTATATCTTCAGCTTTTATTACTGCATCAGCATAGCGGTTATTAAGGCATTTTAGAGTAATACTGCCATCATGATTTTCAATATACTGCCTTACAATCAGCCTGTCATTCTGAAGTTTTAATAAAGCAATATCATTTGTAATTACTTTTTTGGTAGTATCCACAAATAATATATCCTCATTATTTATGCTGATGCCGCTTTCAGACTGCATCTGGTCACCAGTATTAATAAAAGCAAAGCAGCCTTCAATCTTATCATAATCAAAACAGATATAACCACTGATATAAGCAGTCTGCAGATCGAGCCAGCCATTTATCATTTCAAATGACTTAAGAACCGGATATACTTTTGCCTCAGCCTGGACCGGTTTCAGACAGGCTGCATCTTCAGGCTCCTTATCGCGCCATTCTTTTTCAATTTGCTTAAGGACCTGCTTAATACGGATATACATTTTAGGATTTATTCTTCCGTCGCCATTAATGTGGAAGTCAAGCGCCTGACGCTTGATTCCCATTTTTTCAGCCAGTGATGCCACACTTACTCCGCGGCTTTTAATAAGTGCCTTTACTTCTTTTCTTAAAGGCACAAAGTGACCGGTATTTGCCTCTTCAGTCATAAGATAGCCCCAATTTTATACCACATTTGTTCTTCTTTTTGCTTTTTATTTGCTTATAACTTGACATTTATATGTTATTATATGTATAATAAAAATAAAATGCAAGTATTTATACAATATTCTTTTTGTTTTTGGCAAGGTTTTTCCAGCAATCCGGCAGTTACATATTCTTAAACTCAGGAGGGGGTATAAGATGAACATGTTATCTGATCTGATCGATGATAAGACCTACAGCATACTAAATGATGCAGCAGTATTAGATCCAATCAGGATGAGGAACTACTACATCAGACGCAAATTCAGAGAATACCGCAAATCCGGCCATAAGTCCGGAGAGGCTTTCAGTCTGCTTGAAAATGAATTCCCATATCTTTCTATCCTGCTCTTAAAGAGAATTGTATATTAAAAACAAAGATAGCAAACCAATGAAACTTGCAAAAAAAATTGCAGATCTTTTCATTTTTTCTTCTTTGAAGAAAACATACCACGGCTGGGTTCAGAAGGCCTCATACAGGGATCATGATTTTCAATACGGAGATTACTCAGGCATTTATTCTCCGCAGTTAACTATTAATTCAAATTACAGGGTGTTATACACACAAGTAAAAAGCTGGGTCTTCAGTGCAGTTTCACTGCGGAGTGAAGATGTGGCGAAGACCACTTTCAGGCTTTACAATGAAACTATCAGGGATGGTATGCCGGTAATAGAAGAAGTTTTCAGTCATCCAATAGCAGATCTGATAAAATCACCCAACGCATATCTTTCCTGGTATGATCTCCTCTATATTACAATACAGAACATGGATATACTGGGAAACTTTTATTGGCTGAAAGAGCGCGACAGGATGAAAGTAGTCAGGCAGTTAAGACCAATTTTTCCGCAGTTCATTTCAATATTGCCGGACCCGGCAGATTACATAAGATCATATGTATATAATGACGGCAGAAGAAGTTTTAATATTGACCGTGATGATATAATTCATTTTAAGCATCATAAAGCAGGCGACCTTTATAACGGTCAATCAATTCTCCTGGCAATTGCAGATGTAATAAACATTAACAACGCACAGCTTCAATATCAGATTGAAAGTTTCAATCAGCCTATTCCCCCGGTTTCACTTGAGACGGAAAAAGATCTTGGAGTTGAAGTTGCACGGGAACTTCAGGATGAGTTCCGCCGGAGATATGGAGGAATAAAGAAGATCTCCAAAGTTCCTGTCTTAGACAACGGATTAAAATTAAACATACACAAACGTACAGCTCATGAACTAGACTTTACCACTTCGCGTAAAGGATTAAGGGATGAGATACTATCGGCCTTCCGCGTGCCTGCAAATAAGCTCGGAATTGTAACAGATGTCAATAAGGCCAATGCAGAGTCAGCAAATTATTCCTACTTAGCAAACGCAATTGATCCGTTATGCAGATATATATCAATGAAACTTACGCAGGATTTCAGAAAGGAATTCAGAAGTCCGGGACTTGTAATCAAGAATGATGATGTAATTCCGCAGGACATAGAGAAAAACCTTAAGTATTATGAATCCGGCTTAAAATATAAATGGCTTACAATTGACGAAGTAAGATTAATGGAAAACTACGATCCACTAAACAAGAGGAAATAAATGAACTTCGAAGCTCCAATACGCCAGTCCTTCGATGCAGTTGTTCAGTCGGCAGACAAAAACGAAAGAACAATAACCTGCGTCATAGTGTCCAGTCAGACAAACCGCGGCAGGCGGAAAGTAGATGTTAACGGCTGCCAATATGATGACTACCTGAAAAGTCCTGTCGTTCTTGCCTTTCATGATGATGAGAGAGTAATAGGCAGGTGCATGTGGTTAAAGTTCACTGAGGCAGGAATTGTAGCAAAGTTTGAATTCCGCGACAGCAGTCTTGCAAATGATATATACAGCCTCTACAAAGAAGGATTTCTTACAAGCTGGTCAATCGGATTTTTGCCTGTTTCATGGAACTACGAAGAAGAAGACGGCCAGGAGATAATACACATTACAAAATGGGTGTTGCTGGAAGTCTCTGCAGTATCTATCCCAATGGACACAAATGCAATAACACTTGCAATAGATCAGGGCATTGTCAGGGATGAATATCTTATTCAGTCGATCACAGAAGCCAGGAGCTCATCGTTAACTGAAGTTATATACAGCAATTCAAAGAGTATGCTTGATCATATTGACAAATTGAAAAGTGAGGTTTCAGAGGCTGTAAGGCTTTGGCATTCCGGGATTAACGAGATCAGACTTTCATTTGAAGGGATCAAAGAAAAATTTGATGAAATTGAGAAAATTATATCAGCTTCAGCAGTCCTGAAAAGCCAGTCCTGCGAAGGAAATCTGAGCGCAGAAGGAAATATGAATGCATATGAATTTACTGAATTTACAAAAGAGTTAAACGATTCAATAAGGCAGCATATTGAAAGGTTAAGGGGAAAACTCTGAAGTCAGAACTCTGAAGTCAGAACTCTGAAGTCAGAACTCTGAAGTTAAAACCCGAAGTACTAAAGGCAAAATCCCAAACAAATTAAGAAAATAAAAAAAGGGAAACCCGAAAGGAAAAAGCAAGAAAAGGCTCAGAAGAAAAGCAAAGAAAAAACTTAAAGGACAGATTTTCAAACCAACAAAAAAAAAAGGCAAGGTGCAATTATGGAAACAATTCAGCTGAACAAAGAGCAGTTTGTTGACCTGCAGAAAAGTATGATCGATGCTGTTGTAAAAGAGCTTGGCATGGATAAGATTGATGCCAGGTATAAGATCAATCCCCAGGCAGACGAAGCACTCCAGCTTGAGAAAGCAAAAAAGCAAAGGTTTGTCGAACTGCTCCGACTTATACATTCAAAACAGTATGAAAAAATTATGACTCAGGCGTTATCTGAAGGTATAAATGCCGATGGAGGCTATCTTGTGCCTGAGGAAGTTAAGAATGATATTCTAAGGTTTGTAAACGAATATGGTGTATTGCGCAGGCTATGTACATTCTTTGATCTTTCAGATCATAAGACAGACACGCTTTTAATTCCACGGCTCCTTGCAGATGTAACGGTAAGCTGGGTAAATGAAAAGTCAGCCATACCTGAGAGTAATCCCACCTTTGAGGATGTAACATTAAACCTGAAGAAGCTGGCAGCCATTTCTGCAGTAACCGAAGAGCTTCTGGCAGATTCTCTTGTTGTGCTCTATGATTTTTTAATGGAAAGGTTTGGAGAGAAAATAGCCTATGCTGAAGATTATCAGGGATTTGCAGGCACCGGGTCGCCATTTACCGGAGTACTATCGGCTCAGGGGACAAACGTTATTACTTTATCAGGCAGCAGCCTGTCAACTTTAAGTTATGATGATCTGGTTGATATGCAGAGTCTTTCCAGTGCTAAATTAAAAGGTGCACGCTGGTTTGGAAGTCCAACTGTTTTTGGTGAATGCCGGAAAATAAAAGATTTAAATGGCAATCCCATACTTCAGTCGCCTAATGCAAGTCCAATTGCAACAATGATGGGCTATCCTATAGAAATAGTAGATGCAATGCCTTCGAAATCAGAAATTACGGCAGGTAAGCCGTTTCTGGTTTTTGGAAATGCCCGTCATCTTGGAATGATAGGTAAAGGCGAGATAGCTTTCAAGATAAGCGATACGGCAGTTGTCGGAAATAACTCAATGTTCGAACTTGGTGAACAGGCCTTAAGAGTAATGGAGAGAGTAGGCACAGGTGTTCTTTTACCTTCAGCTTTCTCAGTAGCTAAAACAGCAGAAGGATAAAATTTATGGTGCAGGATAACCAGCTAATTTCAAAATCTGAACTGAAAGAGTATTTAAACTTTGATCCGGCCGAGCTAACGCTGGACAATTTTTTTGATCAGATAATAAACGCCTGCAGCGATATTCTGGAAGTTTACTGCAACACAAAGCTTAAGAAGTGCACTGTTACAGAAATTGTTTCAGGTGAAGATCCTTACAGGCTTTATCTATCAAACAGCCATATTCTCTCAGTCCTGGAAATAAAATACTGGGGTAGTTCAGTTTTCAGGAGGCTGTACAATGAAGATGAGATCAGGGTTAATCTTGTACCATCAGGTCACTCTATTTATAACCGCGCCGGAGACTTTACAGAGGGAAGTTATAATTATGAAGTCAGCTACATTTGCGGATTTGATCCGATCCCAGATGACTTGAAGCTGGTATGTCTTGAGCTCTGCGCGGTTTTATTTAATAATTCTTCTCTAGGTGATTCCAGGATCGGGCTTATTTCAAACCAGTCAGGCAATTTCAAAATGTTTTTCCTGGATGAACTTCCAAGACATGAGCATATAATTAACAAATACCGCCTGATATGTATATAAAAGATCACAGAGAGATATGAGATCAGGAGTCAATTTATGAAAAGGCTTATAAATGACCGATCATGCTTCAGGAGAAATCTTACTCATATAGCTACGCTGATACTTTACGCTTTCTCCTTTGAGATTTCATTTGCTCAGGGCAGAAACATATTTGTAAACAACTCCACAACAGGAACAGCATGGGATTCAGTTTCTTTCGGCATGGTTTCGCATCAGGTAGTAATTAGTCTGGACAGTGATTTTCCAAATGATACCTTATGGATAGCGTTTTCATCTAAGGAACCAAAAGTAAGTGAAATGGCGATGTTAATAAGTAAGTTCGGATCCGAAAGTATAATGCTGAATATCCAGAGCAGGTTTATAAAAACAAAAGCGAGTGCGCTTGTTAAAAGGAGGATCATTGTATGGTAAGAAATAATAACCGGATAGCTGGAACAGCTAACCGGAAGAAAGTTATCGGTATGCCACTTTTACTTGCAGTAATAAGTCTGCTGTTTTTCATCCGGACTGAAGGCCTGGCCCAGTATATGCATCCGGGTGATATCTCAAAAATAAAATTAAAAGCACCGGTGTTCACCTATGATCCCCGCGTAAGCGACAGGAGGATACCGATTATTTATTATCATCAGACTCCGCCAAATTTTGCAGGCATTGTAGACTTTTTGCTTGCTTTCAGATTTACATTTATAACTATGGATGATCTGTATAATTATTTTAACGGAAGATCCGCACTGCCAAAGAAGCCGGTTATACTTCAGTTTGATGACGGGGCTTCGGATGTTTATACCTCCGCCTTTCCTGTTGTTAAGTCCAGACGTATAAAGGCAACGCTTTATCTCTGCACTTACTTTATTGAACATCAGTCTCCCCCGCCCGGGGAACCGGGCAGGGTCTTTAGTCCGCTTACATGGTCACAGGTACAGGAGATGGCTGACTCAGGCTGTATAGATGTGCAGTCACATACGCATAATCACTATAATCTCTCTTCCCTTAGCAGGGCTCAGATTGACAGTGAACTGGTAATTTCAAAAAGGCTTTTGGAAACAAGGCTGCATGGAATAAATGTTCGTCATGCGGCATATCCATTCTCAGGATATAACCAGCTTGTAATGGAGCGTGTCAGGGCATTAGGATATCTGACAGGCCGGGCCGGGGGCAATCAGGAAGACGGGATTTCAAACCGTCAGCAGACGGGCATGTACACTACAATTGCCGAGAACATTTTTGCGTTAAAGGTGCTCTGGACAGCACATGACCTTTTTGCAGATCAGAGTACAGGAAGAATATGTCCGAATGATAATCTGCTTCCAGAGCCCGGATTTTCCTTTAATAATGATGAAGGCATTTTAGGCTGGACGACAACATTAAACGGTAACGGGAGCGTAACTTTCCCCTTTGAAGGCTATTCAGGGGGAAAATGCGTAAAGATCACCAGAAGTGATAATTTAAATCAAACCTATTACATATCGCGTCGTATCCCGCTTGAATATAACGGCAGTTACATTTTCGGGTGCAGAATAAAAACAGATCAGGTAACAAGCGCCCGCTTCAGCTGTGTGTTCTGGAAAGCTGACCTGACAACTGTAGCTGCTACAGTTAATTATGCCGATATAACAGGTACACAAAACTGGAAAGACTTCAGTTTTCAGTTCAATAATAATGGATACTATGCAGTGGATGTAAGAGTGTGGCTGAATAACTCAACCGGAACCGCATGGTTTGATGATATAAGCTTTAAGAAAAAGCTGAGCAATTGAAAATATAAAATACTTTGCGGCGGCAGATATGACACAAATAATATTAGGCGGCGTGATCTCGAGTGTACTTGCAGCATTGATAATATCAGGTTTCAGGTGGATCTCGAAAACACTGACAAAAGGTTTAAAGAACCTTCAGGATGACCTCTCAGCTATCCGCCTGAAAGCAGATTATTTAGAGATCAAGCATGAAGCACTTGTACTGGCACTTCATGATCACTTTCATAACGGGTTCTACATAAATTACCAGAACGAACTTGAAAGACTTTCGAACGACTACAAGTTTGTAAATGAAGTAAAATCATGACATAATCAGCAAGGAAAAGGATGATGAAACATTTTTTATTTCAGAGAGGCAGAAGGAAACTGACTGCATTTTTTACAAGCATAGCTGTCTATCTTTTCCTGATGCTCTCAGTAATTGTCTTTCTCAGGCCATGTAACATTTCGCTGGAATCATTTTCAATTTCGCTTGCAACAGGAATCATGGTAATATCCTATGGGTTTTATGCCTCGAATGCTTTCGTACACGCAAAATCAGGGAATGAACTATTATCTGAAAAATATACAAGGGAGGATAAAGAAAACCAGTGAGCATTAAAGAAATTACTGAACTCTATGGCATCAATGATTTTTCCATAGAGGAAATAACACACAATCAGGATAATATTCCGGAAGAATATCATGATAATATTATTCCCACACTTTGTATTCTGCAGAAAATAAGGAATTCTATCAGGCAGCCTATACAAATTTGTTCGACCTATCGTAACCCTGAATATAACAAAAAAGCCGGAGGAGCAAAAAGAAGTCTGCATCTTGTATTTAATGCAATAGATTTTTATCCCTTAGGATTTAACAGCTTTTCACTAAATAAGTTATTCAGTCAGATAGCAGATGGAAAGTTTGACTGCGAAATAAATTTTAAGGGGAAAGCTGTCGGAGTTTCACATAAAGTAATGGGGTTAGGACTTTATAAAAGATTTATACACATTGACACACGTGGAATCTTAGGCCGCAGGGCTCCGGCAAAATGGAATGGATAGATCAATAAGAACACAGTATATTTTAATCACAGTAATGGCTGCCGCATTATCGTTTTATTCCGGACACCTGCTATGGAAAGGCAGTAATATAAAATATTTAAGACATTTAACAGATACCATTTATGTAACCCATAAAATACATGACAGTTCAAAAGCAAAGATAAAGCTTTTGCGCATAAAATCACCTGTAAATACGGACAGTCTCTGGAAGGAGGCTGTCTGTTTTGCTGAAAGTCAGCTGCTCAGACATGCATCTGACGATTCACTTTCTAATTACAACTTTACTGCCTGTATGGATACATCCTTCCAGAACAGTAAAGTTAATTTGAGTCTAAGGTTTCACTCGCCTATTCCGCTTCATCCGAAGTCATACTTCACGATTGATATTAGTTATCTCTCCGGGCAGTTAATTATCCCTCCAGAAGAGGATCGTTCATTCGGCAGCAGATTTAATTATTCACTGAATGTGGGTTTTGGATACGGCATATTAAAGAAAAATTGTGATATATTCATTGGACTTGGCGGAAGCTTCAGGCTGTAGGGAGACAGGATCTGTTTATATATTAAGATACTCTTATATGATAAGTATGAAGTGAAGATGTTTTGAAATGAAGATGTTTTGAAATTAACAGGTGAATTTTATAAGTTGAAGTATAAAAAAATCATTTCTCCTGGTAAATAAGTGCAGCCTCTTAATTAAGCGGAGGATAATATGAAGATCAGAATATTAATTATCATCCCGGTTTTCTTCTTATCAGGCTTCTTACGATCAGTCATATATCCGCAGCAGGCTTTTAATTACTACATCAACGCTTTAAGCGGCCTTGAGGACACCAAAGGTAACACTCACCTTTTCTATAAACTTCATGAATTCTATAATGATAAAATTCCGCCAAGAGAAATTATCCGCCTGCACAATCTGGATGTTGAAAACAATAAGGATGTTGTCTTCCAGAGCTATGGCAGACTTTGTAATAACATCGCATGCATCGACACACTTATATTAGATTTTGAATTCTGGAATAACAATCCGCAGGACTTTGTTTTAGCCGGCACTATAGATGCAGGCACTGACCCTATAGCATTTATCCGGACACGTGATACTATTAAACACTTCAAAGGGATTCAGGCAATATATAATGTAGAAGTCTCAAAACAGGAAAGCAATTTAATATTTTATTCTATAAATGCTTCTTCAGGCTCTCCGGTTAAAGTTCTTGCTAAAAGCACAGATAAAGGGCGCTCATGGGGAAGTATATCGTCACAATACTTTGACCTGGTTTCTGTAGATCCTTACAATGATAAGGTAATATTTGGTTTATCATCAAATGGATTTCCGGTTAAGAGCACAGATCAGGGAAAGACTAGCCGGCAGGTAATTGAACAATACATGAATAATATGGACAACCGGATATTCTATGATGCTGATTCTGTTCATATCTATTGGGTATCAGAAAGGTTTGTTTATGCTTCAGATAAAACGGGAGACTCATTAAGCTGGCGAAAGATTCATGAGGGCAGGCAGAAGGTTTATTTAGCCTCCGACAGTAAAAATACAGGCCGGATTTTTCTGGCCGAAGGCAAATATATTTTATTCTCATCCGACTACGGTAAAACTTTTCATCTCTTGTGCAAACTTGAAAGTCCTGTTAACGGCATTTACCTGAAGCCTGGAACAGAAAGACTTTTTGTCACAACCAGATACAGTATTTTTGAAGTTACAAAGGACAGTTTAAAGGTAATTAAGAACTTTACCCTACCAAAGTATCTGCTGGGATTCTATCCCCTTAAGAGGGGAAATAAGTGGTTTTTCACAGAAACAGTAAGTGATTATCCGAAGAATATAATTTATGATATGACACGAAGTGTAACAGGCGATACTATCATGCCGAATAAAAAAAGATATCAC
>JBLNEL010000169.1:0-11853 GCA_050262615.1 Bacillota bacterium | reverse complement strand
AATTTACCCGAATTAAGTAGAAACCTGATATGTGAAAATAATGAGAAAATAACTTAAAATCATTACTTATAGATGTGAGGGGGTGTGTACAAATAAATCCGGTTCAAGTCCTAGCCCCGCTACTAAGAAGGCCTGATTTCAAACGAAATCGGGCTTTTTCATTTTAAAGCAACACTTCAGACTCTTCTTGCATTGGATGAATTAATAGATACAAACATTAGGCTCTGTTTCAAGTATTTCTCCGAAATATCTTGCTACCATAATTCATCAAAAAATATACTTTCTGTCCGAAAAATCTTCCTTACTTCATCAGCATCAGTTTTTTTGAATCTCTGAACTCTCCGGCTTCTATGGTTAATATGTATATGCCGGTCGATAGTGAAGCGCCTTCAAATGTTAATTTGTGAACGCCTGCAGATTTGTATTCATTTACCAGAGTGGAGACCTGTTTGCCGAGAATGTCATACACTGATAGTTTTACATTCCCTGCCTCTGGAATTGAATAGCTTATCGTGGTTGCCGGGTTAAATGGATTCGGATATGCGTCAAAAAGTTTGTAATCCTGAACAACCTTGGGCTGATCAGAATTATCCGTGAGGGACTCTTCAATTACTTTCTTGAATGTATAATATACATTATCTCTTATTCTTTTATGACGGGAATAATCGGAATAGTTCAAAACTCCTAAAGCATAATATTCTTTGTTGTCTGTATAAAACAATGAGCTTCCGCTTTGCCCGGGAACTCCTGGAATTTTGTAGCCGATAAAATCTTTTTCAATCAGATCCAGTGTGCCGTAATTATAATACAAAGTATCGCCATTAAATATTCTGGTTGAATCTGTCAGATCCGGCCTGCCGGGATAGCTTAGTTTATGGAATATGCGGTCCTTGTAATAATTGTCGTCACTGGAATAGGCAATTCCCATCCATCCTGTCTTTAAGCCGATTGGACTTTCAAGCTGCATAATAGCAATATCACTGCCCTCAAAATGCTCAAGTCCTTTTTTTAATATATAATATAATGTGCTTTTACTTCCTGAGCCGAGCTGAGGCTGAAACTGTTTATTGTCATAGGCAGGAGCAACAAACATACTGTCAAAAAATATGTTATTACCGTTTGTGCTGTCTTCTCCGCTGCAAAGGCAATGCTCGGCTGTAAGGACAAGGTTCCTGCCGATCATCGTCCCGGAACAGACCTGTCTTATTGTATCACTAACCATATAAAAGATCTTAACTGCAGTCCTTACGGGAAAACTTGTTACAGGATAGAAAAGCTGAGCGGGAGTAAAATCTGTAAAGCCTGAACCATTATATTTATTCTGCGGAATTGTTGTGCTTAATTCAACAAAGCCGGGCTGAAGGCCGTAGTTATGTCCTGTAAAATCGAAATTCTTTGACTGATCAACCGGTGCTGAAAAAGTCCTGATTACTTTATGAACTTTTGCATCATATAATAACACTGTGTCAGACTGGGAGAATATTCCTGAAGTGAGTATTAAAAAAAAGAAGATACTAAACCTGATTGAGACGATACTCTTTATAATCAGGATTAATGAATTTTTATCAGATCTCATTTGAAGCCGCAAGAGTTTACAATATAAATCAGAAAACTAAACTTTTACTGATCATTAAATTACAAAAAAATATTCCTGTTAAAAATTTTTCGTGTTTATTTATCAACAGGAGAGAGAATGCCTGCCCAGCCGCCGCCTGGGGCAAGTTTAAGTTTTATTGTTTCATTTTTCTTTACCTGCTTTTTCCCCAGGGAATAATCTGAGGCATGGCGCTCAGCATTAATGCCATCTTCAACATATTCCAGTTTATAATCTCCGCCTTCAATAAAATCAAGCTGTATTTCTATTTCGCGGCTATTCCAGTCAGTCATTGCCCCTATATACCACGTGTTGCCTTTCTTACGTGAAACTGCTGCATATTCGCCGGCTTTCGATTTCAGCCCTACTGTCCTGTCCCACACTGAAGGTATCCTGGAAATAAACCTTGTATACACTGAATCCCTAAGATAATTTGAAGGACTGTCTGCAAACATCTGAAGGGGACTGGTATAAAGAACATACATTGCAGCCTGGTGGCAGCGTGTACCCTGACTCATAGGTTCAGAAAAAATAAATCTGAAGTCATCTTTATTTGCATTTATCATAGCCCCGGGAGTAAAATCCATTGGACCTGCAGCCATCCTCGTAAATGGCAGTGTTACATCGTGCTTTGGAGTAACATCATTGCTCCACTTTGAGTGCTCAAGGCCTTTTACTCCTTCCTGCGAGAGGACATTGGGATATTTTCTGTTCAATCCCGATGGCTTATAAGCCCCGTGGAAATCAACTGTAAGTTTTCTCTTTGCAGCTTCTCTTGCTGCACGTTCATAGTAATTAACCATGTACTGGTCGCCTCTCTGCATAAAATCTACTTTTATTCCTTTAACCCCCCAGCGCTGAAACTGATCTAGTATTCTTTCCATATCTTCGTTTAATGCGTTCCATAAAACCCAGAGAATTACATCAACATTTTTACTCCCGGCATATTTAACCAGCTCACTTAAATTTAGTTCCGGAACTGTGTGCAGCAGGTCGTGACTCCCTAATGACCAGCCCTCATCCAGAATTATGTATTCAAGTCCGAACTTTGATGCAAAGTCAATATAGTATTTATATGTTTCCGTGTTGATGCCTGAATTGAAATTAACTCCATATATATTTCTGTCGTTCCACCATTCCCATGCAACCCTTCCCGGCTTTATCCACTTTGTATCACTTAAAACAGAGGGTGTGGAAAGTTTATATACCATTTCTGTTTCCAGCAGATCCTTATCTTCTTCTGCAATTACTGCAGCCCTCCATGGAAAAGTTCTTTTGCCTTTTACAACCGCTATGTAATCAGCCAGCTTTGTAATATCATCATCCCTGTCGTTAACAGGTTTATTTTCAAGAGTCACTTTGGGAAAAGCCGCAGTAAAGGCGGTTGTGCCTGTACCATATAAGAACATATTCGGGTAATCATAAAGATCTGCCTCAGTTAAAAGAATATTTATTCCATTTCGCGTTGAAAGTAAAACCGGCAGCGAGCAGAACTGTGTATCCTTAATAGAAGTTAAATTAGTGTCCTTATAAGACCGTTCATAATGAGAAACAAAATCCCATAGTTCTTCTTCAGGAAAGAAAACCCTGCAGTCTTCACTTAAATTTATCCTGGCGTTTTCCCACTCAATAATAACAGAGTCTTCAGTGAAAGATGTTTCGAACCTGTATGCAGCGCCGTCATCATAGGCTCTGAAAGTAATGCTGTAGTTATCCTTAAGGTTAAGCGTCAGTTCATTATAATTGTTTTCAATAAATTTATTCTTTACAGCTACCGCAGCTTCAATTGTCTCTTTTACTGAGTTCGTTCTTGTTCCTTTCAGAACCGGCTTTTCACCTAATGTTAATCCGTTTTTAAGGTTTAATGAAACAGGACTGGGTTTAATTATTTCATTCCCATTAAGTGCAGCCGACCACTTAATATTACTATCGGCTGTAACAGTAATGGTAAGTTTCCCTCCGGGAGACTTAACTGAATATTGCGCGCTTAATGCACTGCCGCAGGTTAATATCAGGCAGGAAAGGAGCAGAAAGTGTATTTTAGAAAACAACTGAGTTCTTACATCATAATTTAGCAGCAATAAATTGTGGGAATTTCTATTAAGAAACATACCGGTCTCCTGCATTAGCAATTTCATGTTAAAATAAAAAGAAATATTGTCAGATTCTTTGACCTTTATTTCAGAAATTGTGAAGGGCAGTGTAAGCTGTGGAATTTTTCATATTAAAAAATGGAAAAAGCTGTTAAAAATTATGTAACCTCTTACGATAATAAACAGGTAGAAAGTTATTTCTGAAGAAAGTTATTTATGACAGTTATTTCTTTAGTTTGAAATTATTGAGGGGAAGATGGCGGAAAGGCCGGTCAATGATATTTATTGCAGTTATATTTATGCAGAGCTTGAGTATGTTAGAAAACGTATTCAGGAGCTGACCGACAGGAATTTTAAAGGTGTTCCGGAAATTTCAAGGAACCTGGAACTGGAATCACTTTTTAAAAAAGAAGCATACTATATACTTCAGCTGGCAAACCTTAAAGGAGTATTTAAGCAGTTTATTAATTAAAACTATTTATAATCGGCGATGATCTTACCCGGTTAGTCATTTCCCAGAGGACTTCTAGTCCAGTATTTTTATTCCTGCTTTTTATTCTTCATGTTTTCAGACCTTTTTTGATGTTTTTGCCCCAAAATGAATCAAATTATTTCATATGGCTAATATTCTGCAATATTAATTAAATAATGCCGGAAAAATGCCGAAAAATGCATAATACGTCCGGGCATTAATATTGCTTAAAATAAATGCAATGCGGGGACTAAAAATAAAATTTTATATTCCGATAATAATATGAACAATAATAGATTGTAAGCAGACAACTAAGAAAAACTGAAGTAATTTAATCAATTTTTCAACGGGAAAGGGCAATTGAAAATGAGCAGTCCGAATCTAATGTATGAGAATGAAATAAAACTTTTAAGATCTGAAGATCCTTCGGAAAGACGTTCTGTCATTGAGGATTTTATGGGGAAAGAACTTGATGAGGAAACTGTCAGGTATCTTTCACAAATGCTGACAGATCCGGATAAGGGGGTAAGAGATTCAGCATCTTTTACATTGATCTTTAACGGACACCCGCTCATCCCAAAATATGTAGTTCCTCTGGTATCTTCTACAGAGATTTCAGTAAGAAACCTTGCAGGAGAGGTTTTACTCAGGATAGGGGAACTGAGCATTGATGATATGACAGCATATCTTCAGGGGGCAAATGATGATGATAAAAAGTTTGTTATCGATATTCTTGGACTTATTGGCAACGAAAAACCCGTTCCTAAAATACTCGAAGTATTAAAAGAAAGCACAAATGACAACGTAATCCTTTCGTGCCTGGAGGCCTTAGGCAATATACATTATCAGGATGCTTTACCTGAGCTTATTGCCACTTATGAAAAAAATGAACTTTATAAACCGACAATTATTGAGGCCCTCGGCAAGTTAGATACTGTTGAGGCATTAGACTTTGTAACCTCAAAATACTTTGTAGAGGATGACCTGACAAAGTTTTCAATAATAGAAAGCTTCGGCATACTGGGCAATGAATCGACATTTTATCTGCTGTTATCAGAACTAAGGAAACTCTCCGGTCCTATTATCTGGCCGGTAATCTCTTCACTCTGCAGGCTAAAAGAAAAGTTAGGTCTGGATCTTCCCTTTGACGAAAGTATAAAGAATTCAATACTTTATACTCTGATGGAAGCTGAAACTCAGTATAAAAGAGCAGCTGCAAGCCTTATTACCGTTTTTGATGATAAAGATATTATGGATGCACTCATCCATATCTTTGGCGAGGATGCAGAAATTGATGAAAATATCAAACCTGCATTTTATCAGTATTCAAACCTCTTATACCCTAAGCTGGCTGAGGTTATAAAGAAAAAACCCTCAAACCTTAAAAACCTTCTGTGGCTTATAAAGGATGTAGTTGATTATGATGCTGAAAGCGTAAACAGGCTTTCTGAAATAGATAAAAGAAATCTGAGCGATTCATTGACATTATGCCTGAATAACCCGGATGAAGAGGTAAGAAAATCATCAGTCGAACTACTGTTTATTATTAATCTGGACTGTGCACTTATCTTCCTTGATACTATGATCGAGGACGATAATATATGGAACAGACTGAAAATAGTTGAACTGATTGAGAATATCTATAATCCCAAAATAAACGAAATATTAAAGAAGTTAGCCGAAGATGCCGAAGAAATGGTAAGGGAACGCGCTGTATGGACTTTGGCACAAAGGGGTAAAACTAACTTAGAAAATAAAGCAGAATAATATGAGTAATTTTCCAAATATGGACTTGCAGAATTCTCAGCCAATTGAGAACTTTGCATTTGCCAATAAAAATCAGGTTTCTCTTTCCGATAAATCGTTTGAGAACTGGCGTAAATATATTTACGATATCTGCGGGATCTATTTCCAGGATAACAAGAAATATCTTATGGAGAGCAGGCTTCAGAAGAGAATAAGCTATCTGGGACTTGATTCGTTTGATGCATATCTGGACTATGTGAAATATCATCCCAATAAAGCAGGTGAGCAGAGATATCTCTATGAGGCTATTACAATTAATGAAACTTTTTTCTTCAGAAACCAGCCTCAGTTAGATGCACTAGTAGCGTCAGTAATACCAGAGATAAGCAGAAATCCGAATAAGTTTAATAAAACCAAGATAAGGATCTGGAGTGCTGCTTCATCATCGGGCGAAGAGGCTTATTCAATTGCGATGACATTGACTGATCTGGTAAAACCAAAATTTCCTCAGCTGGAATTTGAAATAGTCGGTACAGATATTAACCAGGCGATGATAGATACGGCAAAAAAGGGAATATACAGGGATTATTCAGTAAGAAATACTCCGCCTTATTACCTTAAAAAGTACTTTAAGACAGCAGGCAACACTTACGAGGTTGATCAGAACATAAAGAACATGGTAAGCTTTAAGCTCCTGAACCTCTATGATGACCTTTCGATGAAGGCGATGCTGAACTTTGATATTATTTACTGTGCGAACGTTCTAATTTATTTTGATGTGAAATCGAAGATAAAGGTAGTCTCACATCTATACAATGCTCTTTATAAAGGCGGTTATCTCTTTATCGGGTATTCTGAGACACTGCATGGAATATCGAAAGCATTTAAACTGGTCAGTTATCCGAAAACAATTGGTTATAAAAAGGAGTAGATTAAACAGAATGAAAAAAGTGATTTTAATTGCCGATGATTCTCCTACAATAAGAAAATTCGTTTCATTCTCGCTTACTATGAACGGATTCGATGTGATTGCAGCTTGTGATGGAATGGAAGCAATAGAGAAAATGCCTTCGAGCAAGATCGATCTGGTTATAACCGATCTGAATATGCCGAATCTTGACGGATTTGAATTAATTAAAGCGATAAGAAGTAATGAGGAGTATAAGGATATTCCTATTATTATTCTCTCGAGCTTATCCGGCAGTGAGGAAATTGAGAAAGGGATGAGCTGCGGTGCCAGTTCATATCTTATCAAACCCTTCGATCCGAAAAGAATACAGTACGAAGTTTCAAAATATTTAAATTGAGGTAAAAAAAATGTCCTTAAAATTTCTCGTAGTTGACGATTCAGTTACTATGCGCAGGATCGTCGCAAACTCTCTTAAGAATCTGGGCTATGACAATATAATTGAGGCTGTGGATGGAAAGGATGCATTAGCTAAGCTTGCTGCAGATTCAGCTATAAATTTTGTAATAACTGACTGGAATATGCCGGTATTTACCGGACTGGAACTTACCAAGACCCTTCGTGCAGACGACAATTATGCAAAGCTGCCGATCCTTATGGTAACTACGCGCGGTGTAAAGGAAGATATAATTGAAGCCCTTCAGGCAAAGGTTTCTAATTATATCATTAAACCTTTTACTCCTCAGGTGCTTAAAGAAAAAATTGATCAAATTCTAGCTAATGTACAGTAAGGAAAGAACATGAAAAACTTAAACATGATGCAGCTTTTTGAAAAGTTAAATGACGTTAAGTCATTGTTCCAGTATGGACAAAAAATTATACCTGTGCTGCAGAGCCTGGTTGACTTTATGCAGGAGACTGTTCCGCTGCTTGAAAATATTAATCATTCAATTGCTGATTCTACCTCAAAAATTCCAAGGGCAACAGACCAGATAAATAATGTAACAAATGCAACTGAACTTGCTACTACTGAGATCCTTGATCTGGTAGATCTGATCTCTAACAACCTGACTTCGATCGAAAACTCGCTTAAGGAAGCGGCTGAGAACGAAAAGAAAAAGGCTTCTGTAATGGAAAAGCTTAAAGCTCTTCTTGCTGATAACCCGCAGGCACAGGAACTTTTGAAGGAGTATTCAGAGGCAGATACAACTGCAGCACTAATTGAAAAGATATCCCAGTTCTTCCCGAAGATCATGGACGATACTTATAATATCACACTTTCACTGCAGGTACAGGATATTACTTCGCAGCAGCTTGCAGCTGTAAATCATCTTATTGAATCAGTTCAGGACAGACTGGCTTCGCTGATACATGATATTGATGATTCGGAATTAAAAGAAGTTGAAATAGCAGGAAACTTTATTACGCCTGCAGGTGCGACTTTTGATCCTAATGCTTCATATGATAAATCTGCTGAAAGACAGGGAAGAGTTGATGCAATAATCAGTAATGAGAACCAAAAGGCTTCACAGGACGAGATAGACAAATTATTCTCCTGAAAATAATAAACCATTTGCCATAATATCTAAAATAAGCTTCTTATATGGAATCAGAACTTTACATGATGCTCAATGATCCTGAGATGAAGGAGATCTTTGAAAGTTTCATTATTGAAACCAAGGAGATCCTGGAAAAGCTGGATCTTGAATTAGTGGAAATTGAAAAACAGCCGGATGATATTGAACTATTAAATTCAATATTCAGGTCGTTTCATACCGTAAAAGGTACATCCGGATTTCTTGGACTTGAGAGACTGACAAAGGTTACACACAGATGTGAGGATATTTTAAATAAACTCAGAAAAGGTGAAGCAAGAGTTAATGATGACGTAATGGACGGAATACTTAATGCATATGACAAGATGAAAAGTCTTGTTATTACCATTGAGACCGATAAGAATGAAAATGTTGAGATCGATGATACATTAAATCTACTTGAGCGTATTTCAAAAGAGCTCGAAGGCGGGCCTAAAGCTTCGGAAAAACCGAAAGCAGAAATAAAAGCTGCCGCAGAAGAAAGCGGTAAAGTAGCTGAAGCAAAACCTGTCAGCTTTGAGGTACCAGTTCAAAAAGAAGAACCGGTAAGCCAGAATTCATCAAAACAGAATGCAGTAGGTCAGAATACAGCTAATACTCAGGAGCAGACTTTTTCAGAACATGCGTCCGATACGGAAATGCAGGCTGCTGCTAAAGAGGAGAAAGAAACAAAAGCAGTTACCACGACTTCTGCAGCAACAGCCAAGCAGGTAGATAACACAATACGTGTTGATGTAGAGCGTTTAGATGACCTGCTTAACATTGTATCAGAGCTTGTATTAGGGCGTAACCGTCTGGCGCAGGTTAATGCTGAAATGGCATTAGAATATGAAGGCACAAAGCTTTCACGCGATCTGGCAGAAGCCTCAAAGCAGATAGATCTTATGACCACAGAGCTTCAGCTTGCGGTAATGAAGACAAGAATGATCAAGATAGGCAAGGTCTTTAACCGTTTTCCGCGTTTGGTCAGGGACCTGACAAAGGAAATGAAAAAAGATATTCAGCTTGTGATAAACGGTGAAGAAACCGAGCTTGATAAGACACTGATCGAAGAGATCAATGATCCTTTGGTTCACCTTATAAGGAATTCGGTCGATCATGGAGTTGAACTTCCAGAACAAAGGATACAGAAGGGAAAAAACCCGCAGGGAAAAGTTACACTTTCAGCTGAGCATGAAGGCAATAATATCATTATTACAATTGAGGATGATGGAAAAGGAATTGATCCGGAAGTGCTGAAGGAAAAGGCTGTTAAAAAGGGGCTTATTACAAGGGAAAAGGCAAATGACCTTTCACGGCAGGAAGCCTTAAACCTTATATTTCTGCCCGGATTCTCAACTACCGAAGTCGTAACAAATGTTTCAGGACGCGGTGTGGGGATGGATGTTGTAAAAACCAATGTTACTAAACTACGGGGTCTGATAAACATTGAAACAGCAGTAGACCAGGGTACAAAGTTTATTATTAAACTGCCTCTTACTCTTGCCATTATACAGGGCCTGCTAGTTAAAGTAAACACTGAGACAGTAGTTATTCCATTAAATTCTGTTGTTGAAGTAGTCCGCGTATCGATAGATGAAATAAAATCAATTAACCAGAATGAAGTGATCAGAATAAGGGACAGTGTGCTGCCATTGATCAGAATAGACAAACTGCTTTATACCGATGATACGGTTGCAAATACAAACAAATGGCAGTATGTGGTAATTGTGGGGATTGCTGAGAAGAGGTTCGGTGTAAGGGTTGATGAACTTGTAGGTCAGAAGGAAGTAGTTATTAAGTCACTTGGTAATTATCTCGGAAATATTGACGGCATTGCCGGCTCTACGATCATGGGTGATGGAAAGGTTGTAATGATCGTTGATGTTGGAGAGTTAATTAATAATTTAGCGGAAGAAACTTGTTAAATAAAATAAAAGCAGTAGTTGTCGATGATTCTGCCTTTATGCGCAAATCACTTTCGATAATGCTGGAATCAGACAGTGAGATCGAGGTCGTAGGTACAGCCCGTGACGGGCTTGACGGACTTAATTTAATAAAATCAGTTAAGCCAGATATTGTAACGCTTGATGTTGAAATGCCGCGTATGGACGGGCTGACAGCATTAAAAAAGATAATGAGCGAGTGTCCGACTTCTGTTATAATGGTAAGTTCAATAACTACAGAAGGCGCAGATGCAACACTGAAGGCACTTGAATTAGGAGCAGTGGATTTTATTCCCAAAGAGCTTTCCTATGTTAGTGTCAATATAGTTAAGATAAAAGAGGATCTGATAAGGAAGGTAAAGGAAATTGTACGCCAGAAAGCCGTACAGATGCGCCTTAGGAGAATACAGGGGACTGCAGGAATTGAGTCCAAGCCGGCTGCTGCACTGCCTGTGCGCTCGCTTCCAAGGATCGGTTACAAAGCTGTTGCGCTTGGGATTTCGACCGGCGGACCAATGTCGCTGCAGAAGGTTATTCCGGGACTTTCGAAAAATCTGAATTGTCCTGTCTTTATAGTTCAGCATATGCCTCCAAAGTTCACAAAGTCATTAGCCGACAGATTAAACGGTCTAAGCGAGCTTGAGGTAAAGGAAGCTGAACATAATGAAGTGGTTCGTAACGGTGTAGTCTATATTGCTCCGGGCGGATTCCACATGACATTAAGACGCTCGTCGACAGGAGGAAATCTGATTGAGATATCAGAAAAGCCTGATGATACACTCCACAGACCATCTGTAGATGTAATGATAAGTTCTGTGCTTAAGGTATATGGCAAGCAGACCCTTGGCGTAATAATGACCGGGATGGGCAAAGACGGTTTTGAAGCTATCAGGGAATTAAAAAGCTTAGGCGGGTATGCTTTAGCGCAGGATGAACAAAGCTGTGTGGTTTATGGTATGCCGAAGGCTGTAGTTGACAGCGGCTGTGCTGATGTTGTAGCTCCTTTAGAGAAGATCGCTGAAGTAATAAATAAAGCTCTGGTTTAGATCTGAAAAAAACGTTGAGTGTTTCTGCAGCCCGATAACCATAATATTTATAAATAATAAAGAGTTTGAACATAAGAAGAAGATAATATATGAAAGATGAATTTCAGGACTTTATATTCAGGGAAATTGACAATGCTAATCCAAGCAGAAGGGGAAATCTGATTAAAGCCGGCGATGCTGAGCTGGTTGGCGCTGTAAAGGTAAGCATTGAGGAAGATAGTCACGATGGTGTTAAGATTGTCTTAAAAAAAGACCGGAACGACACTATTAAGGAAATTAAGTTCGTCTGCTCCTGCGGCCAGACTAAATCTATAATACTTGATTATTCCGAATAGGAGAGATCTTTGAAGAACAGACAGTCTGAAAAATTTACTGTCTGTTCTTTACTATATGATCTTTACTATGTAATTTTGTATATATTTTTGTCTGTTCTTTTTTCTTTGCAGAGCCTTTCGAATAAACTGCCGTTTTTTCT
>JBLNEL010000168.1:0-15420 GCA_050262615.1 Bacillota bacterium | reverse complement strand
ATGGTACGTTACTATTAAGCAGTTCCTCTACCTGTTTTGCCGCCCAATTAACACCTATCTCCAGAACATGTTCATTTTTCGCGCATAAAATTTCTTCAGACAACTCCTCAGGAATATCTATATGAAAATTCCGTGGAAGGTTTGTTAATTGTGTCTTAGAGGTAATAATCTTCAATCCAGGTATTATTGGTACGTTTACCCCTGCCTGTCTGCAATGCTCAACATAATTGAAATAACTTTTAGTGTTAAAGAACATTTGTGTTACTATGTATTCTGCACCTGCATCAATTTTGTCCTTGGTATATTTAATGTCAATCTTGAGATTAGGGGCTTCAAAGTGCTTTTCTGGATATCCGCCAACCCCTACGCAAAAATTAGTTGGTTTAGCATCAAGCAGATCCTGTTCAAGATACTGGCCATGATTCATTGCCACTATTTGAGCTACCAGCTCTGAGGCATAAAGATTTGCACTCCTTCCGTAGCTCAAAGGCTTCTTAAAACTGTTTTCATCACCTCTTATTGCAAGTACGTTATCAATCCCCAAATAATGAAGCTCAATTAGAAAATCTTCTGTCTCTTCACGGGTAAATCCTTGACAAATTATATGAGGCACTGCATCAATATTGTATTTATTCTGTATTAGTGCACAAATACCTAATGTTCCTGGACGTTTTCTTTTTACACGCCTTTGTAATCCGTTTGGAGTCTCTTCATAGATTACTTCAGCTGCATGGCTGGTTATGTCTATAAAAGGAGGATTATATTTTGCTACACTGTCAATAACTGCCAGCAATGCCTTAATATCTCCACCCCTTTGCGGTGGAATTATTTCAAAGCTTATTAATGTCCCTTTTCTGTTTGCAATGTGATCTATAACTTTCATTTTTACCTTTTTAGCTGCCTGGTTGTTTTTTTAACCGCGTAATTTAAGCATTTATTTATTAAAGTTCTTTATTGTCGCAAATTTTAATCTCTTTTGTCTATCGCTGTTTTCTTTTAATCAGCACTAGTTTGGCGTTGTTTCACCTTAAAATCATCAAATTGTAGCCTGAATTCTTTATCTCATTTTCATTTAGGCTGACACGTATATATTTCCCAGTAAGCCACATCTCTACCATATCTTTATAATGGTCGCTAAGTACATTGCCTGACTGACCAGTAGTCAGTATTAAATAAAACTCTCCTGGCTGGGCAAAATCATATAGAAAACGCATTGAAGGCCCAAGATTCATCTCATAGGGATTATTAAATGAATATTCAGTATTAAAAACGGTCGTCCCGCTGCCGCCAATCGAATACGGACCAATATCAATATATTTATCCAATATACCTAACCTTCCATGAAAAGGATGCTTCATCGTAACTGTATGAAGTTTCCCCCATTGCCACTCCTGTGGATCTCTTCCATATGCTTGCTCAATGTAGGTTAAAGCATCAACAAGACTTTTTCTTATAATATCATCACGTGTTTCAGTTTGCGTCGTCTTTTGATTATCAAACCACCCTGACTGGTTTTCCCTTAGCATTTTCATAATGCTCCTGTAAGGAACATTTGCCATAAAGACATACTGATTATAAAGACTGTGTCCCATTTCATCTTCAAAAGTATTTTTCAGTAAATATTGGAAAAATACTTCTTCAATCGTCGGCACCTGACTAAATTCACTTAATTCATAGTTCCAGTTCTTAAATAAATCCAGTGCCATCTTCAGATTCTGATCCCTGACCTTTACATTCTGAAAAGCCGCCAATATATAGGGAGTCAGTTCCTTTACATAAGGCGATACAAAATCATTTTGATAATGCTTAAAGTCAGTTAATGAATGTTTATCCTTGGAATTGAGCAGTTCATTTATCCTCTCTATCCTTGAAGGAGGCTCCCAGAGGTTTGAAAGATGGTAACCGAATTCCTTTACAGTTTTGTTGTTAGCCGAAGCTATAAAATTCTCAGCAGGATTATACATCGAGGGCATTTGTTCGAAAGGTACATATCCTTTCCAGTCATTTGCACTGCTTGCACCGTCATAAACAAAGGTTGTACTGTTCGTATTCCTGATAGGAAGCCTTCCAGCACAATAGTATCCAATATTTCCGCTTACATCTGCATAAACAAAATTCTGACCGGGTACTGAATAATCCTTAAGCGCAGTCTTAAATTCATCCCAGTTTTTTGCCCTGTTAATTGACATGATAGCTGACATTTCATTTGTAAATTCATTGGCTGTCCACCTCATGCTTATACTTACTTTCGGCTCTTCCTTTCTGGGAAATAATTTTTTGTAAGGATGAACATTCGATATTATCGGACCCCTGTGAGTTTCCTTTACTGTCAGTTCCACCCTTTCTGAATCTTTAACTGCAATAATATACTTTGTATTTTTTAGATCTGCCATTTGACCGTCGAGAAGATATTTTCTTCCGGTTGAATCAAGATGCTCAATATAAAAATCAGCATCATCTAACATTGCATTTGTCATAGCCCAGGATATATACTGGTTTTTCCCAATTATAATGCCTGGTACACCAGGCAATGTTACCCCTTCAGCCCTCCAGTCTCTTCCCCTGACAACTGCAGCAAACCATCTTCCGGGAGCCTGAAGTGCAAGGTGCGGATCATTTGCAATGATCGGCTTTCCGCTTCCGGATTTATTTCCGTTCACTACCCAGTTGTTTGAACCTATGTGTGTTCCGGAAAACCCGGTAAATTCTCTGAATGACCTGTCAGTTTCAATAAACGAGGTGGGAACAACAGGCAATTCTCTCAAGCCCGAAGGAATAATTGTTGGAGCATTTTCAGGATAATCGGGTAAGATACCCCTTACTTTCTCTTCTCCAAACTTCTGAACAAGATTTGTAAATGCAATATCTGTCCACCAGCTTATATTAAGCTCCCAGGCCATCAGTTTGCCTATCATTAAACAATGCTCCGGTTTCCAGGGATAAGGATCATAGCCAAGAGCATCGAATTCAATTGGATATTTGCCCTTTGCTTCGTTGATATAGGAATTTACTCCTTTTGAATATGCTTCCAGTACCGCTTTTGTTGAAATATCCAGCTTGCTTATATCCCGCAGTACAGTTCTGTCAATTCCTAATGTTTTAAACATAACATCATAGGCTACTGTTGCCGGACCGAAAACCTCACTTAATCTTCCTTCTGCTGCCCTGCGGCTTATATCCATCTGAAATAACCGCTCCTGGGCATGTACATATCCCAGAGCATAGGCGGCATCTTCATCAGTCTGGGCAAAAATGTATGGAATAGCATACTTGTCTCTGTATATCTCAACTCTTGATGATAAACCCTCAACCGACCTGATGCCCTGGTATTCCGGCAGGGATTTAGCAAGAAGGTTGTAAAATACTATAGCACCTACAGTTCCTACAATCAGAAGAGAAATTAATATTGCTATAGAATATTTTATCCAGTTAGGCATAGCAATCCCAAACTATTTTGAAAGGAAAGTTAAATATTGATTCAGTATAAAATAGTAAAAAATAAAATTTAATAGTCATATAAAGCGATATATAGGAAAATTTTCTTTACCAAAATATTAATTAACATTATCTTTAGAAACAATGTAATATGCTTTTACAGTGAAATCTTATAATGCTTTCTAGAAAGAGGAAATTATGTCTGAACTTGTCTTAATTGTTTCGTTGGTCATTAATTTGCTGATGCTCGTTGCTTTGCTCTTGCTGATAAATAAAAAAAACTTTAAGCCGCAGCTCGATCAGTTCAGACAGGATGTTTCTGTAAATTTTGAAAGAACAGAAAGAATATTGAAAGATGAGTTTTTCAGAAATCGTGAAGAAGCAAATATCAATTCAAAACATGCCCGCGAAGAACTTGCTAATTTCTCAAAATTGCAGTCTGATACTGTTATACTTCAGCTCTCTGAATCTTCTTCACTGCTTAAAAATGAATTCAGTAAGTTTTCTGAACAATTAAACCGTCTGACAATTTCTAATGAGAATAAACTTGAACAGCTGAAAGAAAAAATTGAAGAAAAACTTATAACACTTCAGCAGAATAATGAAAAGAAACTCGAGGAGATGAGAGTAATTGTTGACGAAAAGCTCCATACTACTCTTGAAAAACGTCTCGGAGAATCTTTCCGCCTGGTTAGCGAACGGCTTGACATGGTCCATAAAGGCTTAGGAGAAATGCAGGCACTGGCTACCGGAGTTGGTGACCTGAAAAAAGTCCTTACAAATATAAAAGCCAGAGGTACATGGGGCGAAATTCAACTTGGCAGCTTGATCGAACAAATTCTTACTCCGGAACAGTTTGCAAAAAACGTTGCTACAAAAAAAGGAAGTTCATGCGTTGTTGAATATGCTGTCAGAATGCCGGGCAATGGAGTTAATAATGAAGATATACTATGGCTTCCAATTGATGCAAAGTTCCCACTTGAGGATTACCAGAGACTTTGCGATGCTCAGGATAGAGCTGACACTGCCCTGGTTGATGAGGCTATAAAAGCACTTGAAAACAGAATAAAGCAGGAAGCAAAAGATATATCAGATAAATACCTTGATCCTCCAAATACAACAGACTTTGCTATTCTTTTCCTGCCGGTCGAAGGATTATATGCCGAAGTACTGCGTCACCCGGGATTCTATGATAGAATCCAAAGAGAATACAGAGTTGTTCTTGCCGGCCCAACTACATTAACTGCAATCTTAAACAGTCTTCAGATGGGGTTCAGAACACTTGCAATTGAAAAGCGTTCAAGTGAGGTCTGGAACCTTCTTGGTATGGTTAAAACTGAATTCAGTAGTTTCGGCGGTTTGCTGGATAAAATAAAGAAAAAACTGCAGGAAGCTAGTAATACTATTGAGAATGCATCAACGGCTTCTCGTAAAATAGAAAGGAAACTGCGCGATGTTCAGGCTTTACCATCTGCCGAATTAATTCAACTGCCTTCAATAGATGAAACAGTTGACTTGTCCAAAATAAACCAGGATTAAACTTCAGATTAAATGTATTTCTTTTTCTAAGTTTGTATCTTGGGTTTAAGCAGTGCCCCCAATATAAAGCTCGTACGACCCTGCTTTAATTGCCTTTTAGAACCAAAAGACGTAATTTGTTAATTATTTTCTAATAAACTAAACATACACACAGAGGAGTATCCGATGAAAGTTAAACCTTTCAGAAATGAACCACTTAGTAATTTTAAAGACAAGAAAGTCTATACTCAACAGGTAGAAGCCTTAGAAGCTGTAAGGAAAAGATTCGGAAAGACCTACGAAATTATAATTAACGGGAAAAAGATTAAAACTGAGAACAAATTTAATAGCTTAAACCCGTCAAATAAAGATGAAATTGTGTCTACATTCTACAAGGGCACAAAAGAACTTGCCGATAAAGCTATTAAAGAAGCTGCAAAGAAGTTTGAAGATTGGAAACTCGTACCGGCAGAAAAACGAGCGGCTGTATTATTCAAGGCAGCAGAAATTGCTCGTAGAAGAAAATATGAAATCAATGCCTGGATGATATCTGAAGCTGGTAAGAATTTTGCAGAAGCTGATGCCGATACTGCCGAGGCAATCGACTTTTTGGAATTTTATGGAAGAGAGATGCTCCGCTATTCAGATAAACAGCCTATAACACCAATTAAGGGCGAAAAAAATGAGCTGACCTATATTCCCCTTGGCGTTGGTGTGGTTATTCCGCCTTGGAATTTCCCATTTGCGATATTGGTCGGAATGTCATCGGCTGCAATAGTAACTGGAAATACGGTTGTATTAAAACCATCCAGCGATACCCCTATGATGGGAAGACTTTATTATGAAATTATGGAAGAAGCCGGTCTTCCTGCAGGAGTACTGAATTTTATGCCTGGTTCAGGCGGTGAAGTCGGCGATACTCTCGTTGCTCATCCCCTTACACGCTTTGTATCATTTACAGGTTCAATGGAAGTTGGCATCCATATAAACAAACTTGCGGCTGAAGTTCAACCTGGACAAAAATGGCTAAAAAGAGTCGTTGCTGAAATGGGTGGGAAAGACAGTATAATTGTTGATAAGGAAACAAATATTGATGAGGCTGTAAAAGGAGTTGTAACTTCTGCATTCGGTTTCCAGGGGCAAAAGTGTTCTGCCTGCTCAAGAGCAATAGTTGACCAGACCGTTTACAAGAAATTTGTTGACAAACTAAAAGCAGAAGTCTGTAAGTTGGAAGTTGGTCCTGCTGATGAAAATTTCGCTATAGGACCAGTAATTGGCCCTTCTGCTGAAAAAACCATACTCTCATATATTGAGGCTGGTAAAAAAGAAAGTAAACTCCTCTGCGGCGGTGAAAAAGCTGATGGCAATGGGTTCTACATTAAACCTACTGTGTTTATTGATGTTAAGCCTGAGGCTAAGATCTCCCAGGAAGAAATCTTTGGACCAGTACTCGCGGTTATTAAAGCAAAAGATTATGATCACGCCTTGAAAATTGCTAATAATACTATTTACGGACTTACCGGTGCAGTTTACACACGTAACCGTAAAAAGCTCGAAAAAGCAAAAGAACAGTTCTTTGTTGGTAATCTGTATTTCAACAGAAAATGCACCGGAGCAATGGTCGGCGGGCATCCCTTCGGCGGCTTTAATATGTCAGGTACAGACTCAAAAGCTGGTGGAAGGGATTATCTTCTCCTGTTTATGCAGGCAAAGGCCTTGAGTGAGAAAGTAGCCTAGAGACATCAGGATCTCTAACTGGCATTTCAAGAAATAATTTGATTTCATTTTATTCTCGCTGGCGGCAGAAAAAAATTTTACTGCCGCCTGATTTCAAAATTCATTAACAAGAGGGAACAATCGATGAAAATTCATGAATATCAGGCTAAAGAAATCCTGAGGAAATACAATGTTGCAGTTCCAAAAGGAAAGGTTGCTTTCTCAGCCGACGAGGCTGTTGATGTTGCTAAAGAAATTGGTGGTGAAGTTTGGGTCGTTAAAGCACAGATTCATGCTGGCGGCAGAGGTAAAGGAGGCGGTGTTAAGGTTGCAAAAAGCATTGATGAGGTTCGGGATCTCTCCAACCAGATTCTTGGAATGACACTTATTACTCACCAAACCGGCTCTGAGGGGAAAGTAGTTAAAAGATTACTTATTGAACAGGGCATTAATATTGAAAAAGAATTATATGTAGGAATCACACTCGACCGCGCACAGTCTAAAAACGTCATCATGGTCTCTACCGAAGGCGGTATGGAAATAGAAAAGGTTGCAGCCGAAACTCCTGAAAAAATTATTAAGGAAACTATTGACCCTGAAGTAGGAATTCAGCCTTATCAGGCTAGAAAACTTGCTTTTGCACTGGGTTTAGACGGTCTTCAGCATAAAAATGCAGTTAAATTTCTTACTGCCCTTTATCAGGCCTATGAAGCTACTGACGCATCTCTGGCTGAAATAAATCCCCTTGTAGTTACAAAAGAAGGCGACGTAATGGCACTCGATGCTAAAATGAACTTCGATGATAATGCCCTTTTCCGCCACACCGATATCCTGGCCTACAGGGATCTGGATGAGGAGGATCCTTTGGAAATTGAAGCCTCAAAATACAATCTGAATTATATTAAATTAGACGGCAATGTAGGTTGTATGGTAAATGGTGCCGGACTGGCAATGGGAACAATGGATATTATTAAACTGGCTGGAGGCGAACCGGCTAATTTCCTGGATGTAGGCGGTACAGCTAATAAAGAAACAGTTGCTAACGGCTTTAAGATTATTCTCTCAGACCCAAATGTAAAAGCAATTCTTATTAACATTTTTGGTGGTATTGTAAGATGCGACAGGGTGGCTCAGGGAGTTATCGATGCTGTTAATGAAATTAAGGTCGAAATACCAATAGTCGTAAGGCTCGAAGGTACTAACGCTAAAGAAGCTGGTGAACTGCTTCAGAAGTCTGGATTAAACTTTGAGGTTGCTAACAGCCTTAAGGAAGCTGCTGAAAAAGTCACTGCTGTATTAAAGTAGCTTATTTCTACTGAGTGCAATGATCTCTTTACCTCCCTCTCCTTTTAATTAGGCAAAAATGAGAGGGAGGAAAGTAAAAGCATTCTAAACTCCAAACGAAACTTTTTACTCTTTTTTTTAGTTATATTCTCGATTACCAATTGTCACTTAATTTTAATTTAATTTCTAAGTTTATAAAAATATCCATATTGAACCATCGATCCCCTTACTAAGTAAGTACCCATTCTTGCCTGTACCTCTAGCTTGACGAAAGAATGTAATTCCGTTTCCCTTTGTAGGTCAGCGCAGTTTGATCTATTTAAATTTACCTTTTAATTAATTTGCAGGAAGTGGGGAAATAAACGATATTTGCATGAACTTTAACGGTCTGGACTTTAGTAGAATACACCTGCTAAATGATGATTCTAATTGAACTTTAATGAATAATAGGAGGAGCTGTCAAATAATTCATAACTGATTGTTTCGAAAAATTTTATATGAAATATAATTATTAAAATCAACTTGATTTTGTAAGTTCATAATAATAAGTTTTCACTTTAGGTAATAAGGAGTTAGAATGGATTATTCCGAAGACAGATTCGGAAACAATGAAAATTTCTCAGATGAGAAAGATCTGAAAGAGCGTATTGAGAACTGCAGGAGAATGATTGCTGAGGGACTTGTTTTCAGCTATTCTGAAAGCATCGAAGAAGTTATCCATTTATGTATGGAATATGATTATGTTGAAGATGGTCTCTTTCTGGCAAATGCACTGTTGGAAATTGCTCCTTATGATTCCGAATTATGGCAGTTGAGAGGAGCTTTCTTAAATAATTCATTTGAATTTGAGGAAGCTTACAAAAGTTTTAATAAATCCCTTTCTTTGAATCCAAACAACGTAGAGACTTTAGTTAATAAGGCTTTAGCTGAAGAAAACCTCGGACTATTTGAGGATGCAAAGGAAACCCTTGAAGAGGCACTTAGACTCGAACCAACAAACGAAGAGGCCTACTTCAGCATGGGAGTCTTGTACGAAAAAGAAGATAACTACAAAAAAGCAATTGAATTTTTCCTCAAGGCCGTGGAAATAGATAATGACTATAGTGAAGTCTACTATGAACTTGGCTATTGTTATGAAAGTATTGATGATTTCCAGGGGGCACTCGATGCTTACAATAAATATCTTGATATTGAACCTTATAGCGTTACAGGTTATTATAACCGGGGAATTATTTTTATACGAATGGCAAAATATGAAGATGCTATAGACAACTTTGAACTGGCTATTGCGCTTAAAGATGAGTTTTCCAATGCATGGTTCAATAAAGGAATAGCTCTGGCTAATACAGGTAAGCTTGAAGGAGCTCTTGAAGCTTTTAAAAGAGCAGCAGAACTCGATAAGTATGATGAGGATATCTTCTTTAATCTCGGACAAATCTACGAGGAAATGGAAGATATGCCAAATGCTATTGGTTATTATACAGAGGCATTAAACCTGAACGACCGTTACTTTGATGCAGTTTTATCAAGAGGCTTCTGTTTTGAGGAAGTTGAAAAATACGGCCTGGCCTTAAATGACTTTAACAAGGCTGTTATGCTTGATAGAAATTCAGCTGATGCCTGGATGGGAAAAGCAGATATGGAATATATGCTGGGTAAATTATCTGAAGCCAGGGAAAGCTATAAAAAAGTACTGGGATTTGAACCGGAAAATCATGATGCTTGGCAGAAACTGGCCGAAATCTGTCTGGAACAAGGCAACTGGACCGAAGGTATGACAGCTTATAATGAATGCATTAAGCTTAATCCACAAGACGCAAATTCATATTATGGAAAAGCAAAAGTTAATTTTATCCTGAGCAAAACTCAGGAGGCGATTGAATGCTTGAAAAGTGCTTTCTCTCTGGATCCATCTATGAAAAATGAATTTGCTAGGGAATACCCCGAAATAAAATCCTCTAAACTGTTTAATAAATTACTAGGAGAAAATTAGACTTTTAGCAATAGCTCTATTAATATATGACTGGATACAACAAATTTAATCAGGAAATCAACATAATAGGTATTATCGGACATCCGATAAAGCATTCATATTCTCCATTGATGCATAATATATCTTTTGAGATTATGAAGCTGAATTATATCTATCTGCCCTTTGATGTGCCAATTAATACACTGAAAGCTGCAATTAAAGGCATGGTGGCCCTTGGAATCAAAGGATTCAATGTGACCCTGCCTCATAAAGAAAATATAATAGCTTACCTCAGAAACGTTTCTGAAGAAGCTAGTGTAATTGGCGCTGTTAATACTATTGTAAACGATAACGGGATCCTGAGCGGTTATAATACTGATGTAAATGGAGTCTATGAAACTCTTCTCCCCTTTAAAGATGAAATAACAGGGCAGACTGTTACAATCTTTGGCGCTGGCGGAGGTGCAAGAAGCGCAATTTACACGCTTATCAGAAACTTCAAACCTGAGAAAATTAATATTATAAATCGTACCGAACAGAAGGCTGAATCCCTGAAAGATTATTTCTCTACTAGAATGCATTTCACTGATATTAAGGCATTTGACCTTATTCCGCCTGACTTGATTGAAACTCTTAGAGATTCTAAACTTGTTATAAATACCACATCGGTTGGCATGTACCCTAACATAGATGATTCCGTTACAACTATCCAACAATCATTTATGAAGGGACAAATTGTATTTGATTTCGTTTACAACCCTCTTAAAACAAAACTTCTGCAGATCGCTGAGTCTCAGGGTGCAGTTACTGTTGACGGATTAAAAATGCTTGTCTACCAGGGGGCTAAATCATTCGAACTGTGGACTGGCGAGGAAATGCCGGTCGAAAAAATTCATAAAGCTATTAAACTTTATATCGATACAAAATAAAATTTCAAAGCCGTATGAACCAACATACGGCTTTCTTTTTCTTGTAAAAAATCCGCTCTTTAAAAATCTACCTTATTAGCTTTTTTAACGCATTATTTATTCTGTCCATACCCTCTTCAATGTTCTTCATTGACGTTGAATAGGAGATTCGTATATGATCTCCTGAACCGAAAGCTTCTCCGGGCACAAGTGCCACTTTAGACTCTTCCAGTAGAAAGTCAGCAAGTTCAAATGAGCTTTTTATTTCTCTCCCTTTATATTTAAGTCCAATACAGGCTGATATATTTGGGAATATATAAAATGCTCCTTGCGGTTTTACACAATTGATTGCTTCTGCTTCTGTTACTCTCGAATATATATAATTGCGTCTGTTCTCAAATTCCTTCAGCATCTCATAGACATCATCCTGCGGACCGGTCAGAGCTTCAAGACTTGCGTATTGTGATATTGATGAAGCGCCTGAAGTATTATGACTCTGTATCTTACTTGCACTTCTGATTATTTCCTCAGGTGCTGCAGCATAGCCTATCCTCCAGCCTGTCATTGCATATGCCTTCGATACACCGTTAATTACTGCCGTCTTGCTTTTTATATTTTCACCTGCTGAAGCAAAACTTGCAAATTTGATATTGTCATAAGTAAGTTTTTCATATACTTCATCACTTATTACAAATATTCCTGACTCCTCAACTACTTTTGCTAAGGCACTGATCTCATCCTGATGGTACACAAGTCCTGTCGGATTTGAAGGTGTGCAGATTATTAAAGCCTTTGTCTTTGAAGTAATTGCAGCCTTAAGCTCATCTGCTGTAAGCTTAAATCCATTGGATTCTCTAGTACTTACAATAACAGGTTTCCCGCCTGCAAGTTTTACCATTTCAGGATAACTTACATAGTATGGCGCCGGTATAATGACTTCATCCCCTGTATCTACTACTGACATTACAATATTAAACAAAGCCTGTTTAGCACCATTCGAAACAATTATTTCATTGTGTGCATATTTCAACCCGTTATCACGGAAAAACTTCTCGGCAATTGCATTCCGTAATTCTATCATCCCATCATTGACTGTATATTTCGTATAATTCTTTTCAATTGCCCTCATTGCAGCCTGTTTTATTCTTGCAGGCGTTGGGAAATCAGGCTCGCCAACACTGAAATCAATTACATCCTCTCCTCTTGCTTTCATGCTAAGTGCCTTACCGGCAATTTTCATTGTCGTTGAAGTCTCAATTTCTTTAATACGTTTTGCTAACAATTCTTTACCTCAAAATTCATAATTGCAATCCTGTCTGTGTAATAGTGTATTATCACAAAATGCCGCAAAATAAAAATTTCTTATTCTGCAGATTTTTGTGATCTTAAAAATATCCATTCACAGTATCTAGTTCAACTGGCAAATGTGGTAACAGTAAATATTATCCGTTAAAATAAAGGTAATTTTCATGTTACTGTGGTTTCCAGAAAAGAAAAAGGCAGAGACTATTTTTAATGATCTCTGCCTTGATAGTTATAAGACTTTTCGGTTTTATGTAAATTATTTCAGTGGAAATTAAATTGTATGTGCCGGCTCACAGCTGTGAGAGTCTTTTGGGCCCTGAATGAATTACTTCGATCGAACAGCCTTTCTCAAATAGTTTGAAGTTTTCTATAAATCTGGCAGCTAGTGCATCATATTTTTTCCAGTATTCATTCTTATCACCCCATGAGTTTGAAGGTTCCAGTACATCATCAGGAACACCAGGACAGCATAAAGGTACCTCAAAGCCAAAAAGTCTATCTTTCCTATACTCAACATCACATAATTTACCTTCTAAAGCTGCATTAAGCAGATTGCGTGTATGACGGATACTGATACGTTTACCTACACCAAACCTTCCGCCTACCCATCCAGTATTTACAAGCCAGCAGTTTGCTTTATGTTTGAGCATTCTTTGCTTAAGCATCTCAGCATATTCAAAGGGATGTCTAACCATAAACGGGGCTCCGAAACATGCACTGAATGTAATCTGCGGTTCAATGCCGAGTCCGATTTCTGTTCCGGCGATCTTTGATGTGTATCCGCTAATAAAATGATACTGCGCCTGTTCAGGTGTAAGCCGTGCTATTGGGGGCAGCACTCCCGAAGCATCGCAAGTTAGAAAAATGATATTCTTCGGATGCGAATTTACCATTTTCTCAGGTACAACATTTGGAATAAATTCTAATGGATATGAAGCCCTTGTATTTTCAGTAATAATATCATCGTTCAGATCAATCCGGCGCGTTACAGGATCATAAACTACATTTTCCAGTATAGTGCCGAATCTTTTTGTACATGCATGAATCTCAGGCTCGTGATCAGGTGATAACCTTATAACCTTTGCATAACAGCCACTTTCAAAATTGAAAATCCCGTTTGAACTCCAGCCATGTTCATCATCACCAATAAGTCTGCGGTTTGGATCAGCTGATAATGTTGTCTTGCCGGTACCTGAAAGACCGAAGAATATGGCAACATCCTCACCTTTACCAACATTGGCTGAACAATGCATAGGAAGTACATCGTTAAATGTCAGCAGAAAATTTAGAACCGTAAATACCGATTTTTTTATTTCCCCGCCATATAGCGAATTTGCAATTATACATAACCTCTGTGCAAAATTAATAATGATTGCTGTTTCACTTCTTGTACCATCCAAAATTGGATCAACCTTAAATCCTGGAACAGCAATGACTGTAAAATCAGGGACAAAATTCTTTAAGGTCTGCTGGTCGGGAGTAGTCAGAAACATATTACGTGCAAATAGACTGTGCCATGCTTTTTCAGTTATTATCCTTACCGGAAGCCTGTATTCCTTATCAGCCCCCGCATAACAATCCTGTACAAAAAATTCCTCACCTTGTGACCAGGCCTGCAGCCTTCCTAATAAGGAATTAAATTTTTCAAGACTGTAAGGACGATTATAAATTCCCCACCAGATTTTATTCTGCGTGGATTCTTCCTGCACAATAAATTTATCAGCAGCTGCCCTTGCAGTGTGCTTGCCGGTCTTTACAACAAACGGCCCGCCAAGTGTTAAATGACCTTCATTTCGGAAAATGGCTTCTTCATATAATGACGTCTCAGGTAAATTCCAGAAAACTCTGTCAAGATAATTAAACCCCTGATTCTTTAATCCATAGTCAGAAGCCAGTTCTTTTGCTTCCTTTGATGCCGGTGTAGAAAATTCTAAATACTTGCTCATGCCCAATCCCTCACTAGTTTACGGTCACCTATATAAAGTTCATTCGGTGAATTCGGGTCTAATGCCCACTTCATCCTTTCTATTCCTTCAGTTATATCTTTTATTGTCCCGCAATAGCTTAAGCGCAAATAGCCCTCAAGCCCAAATTCTGCTCCTGGAACAGTCAGTACCTGGACTTTGTCAATCAGAAAATTTGAAAGTTTATTGGAATCTTTCATATATGAGCTGAAATCAGCAAAACAATAGAATGTACCATCAGGATTGGTTACCTTTACACCCTCAAAGCTCCTTAACTGCTCTATCATTACGTTACGGTTATTTTCAAGTGTGCACCTGAGACTTTCAACACTAGATTGAATCCCGTTTAAAGCCCCGACTGCGGCAAGCTGCAGAACTACAGAAGGACCTGAGGTCTGATGGCCCTGAATGTTTGTCATTGCCTCCACTAGCTTTTTATTTGCTACAGCCCAGCCAATCCTGAAACCTGTCATGGCATATTGCTTTGATATTCCATTTATAACAATCAGTTTTGAATTTTCAGAAAAATCCTTGGCATATTCATAACAGCTTATTGGTTTACGGTTATCAAAGATCAGCCGGTGATAAATGTCATCCATGATAAGATATAGATCCCGTCTTTCACAAAAATCAACAATATCCGCTATAAACTCTTCTGAATACATTGCACCGGTTGGATTATTTGGACTGTTAATGATTACGGCTTTTGTATAGGAACCTACCCGCTGTTCAATATCCTGAATTGTCGGATAAAAAGTTCCATCTTCAGGCAGTACCGGAACCCCAATAGCTCCGCATAACTTTGCCATCTCCGGATAACTAACCCAGTATGGGGCCGGAAATATTACTTCTTCCTGAGGGTTCAGAATGGCCTGAAGTGCAACCATAATTGCTTGCTTTGCTCCGCCTGAGGCTATGACATTTTGGGGAGATACTTTCCGATTGTAAAACTCTTCAGTATAGCGTATAATAGCTTTCTTTAACGCTGGAATGCCGTCAGCTGGCGTGTAGCGGATTTCCCCTGAATTAAGGTTGGCTGCCGCGGCTAGTATGGCATCCATTGGAGCTCTGCTTTTTGGCTCACCTCCACCTAGATGAATTACAGGATCCCCCTTCTCCCGCAGTATAGCAGCCTTCTCATTTAATCTCAATGTAGGCGAGGCACATACGGTTCTGGCAATGTGACTTAGACTCATTTTGCATCCTTTTTTTGTTCTTTATTTTAAGCAGTTGTAAATCTTGTGGACAACAACTAATTACTTATTTTTATAGATCTTTATAGGACTAATATTGTTTCTGAGTCGTTTTGTGTTCTCTA
>JBLNEL010000167.1:0-5923 GCA_050262615.1 Bacillota bacterium | reverse complement strand
ACAGTACTTAATTCAACTGAAGACTCAGAGAGTTCAAAATTCTTAGTTGTTGTCAGGTCAACCGATATAGCTACTCCTTCGATGACAGAAGCAGCATATCCGATGTACTGGGCCCTGACGTTATATTTTCCCGGAGGAATATTCAAAATAACATAATCACCGTTAATATCTGTAGTAGCACCGAACTTTGTACCTTCAACAACGACGGTAACAAAAGCCAGCGGCTCTTTAGATTTCTTATCAGTGACTTTACCTGTTAGTTTACCCGTTGTTCCTGCCCACAGATAAGTGGTAAAAGCAGAAGCAAGGATAAGCAAGAGAAGTAGAGTTTTTCTCATATAAAGTGCTCCTAATTAAACAAAAATTTTATCAAACTCGTATGACTCACTTTGAATAAACTTCACTGAGCTTGTAATTGCTCAGGAGATCGCTATAAATTGTAACCTTAACATTTTTGCTCAGATGATCCAGGTAGCCATGCATAATAGTCGGGGTCATTTCTTTTTTAGCAAAAGCCTTAGCCTGATCCTTTACCAATTCAAAATCAAGAGTTTTTCCCTGCTTTTTCCCAACTACCCTGAAAAGTCCATACATATTTTCAATTTTCATTGGACCAATCAACTCACCAACCGAAGCATTCCAGAACCTGTCTTTAAACATTCCGTATTTAGAAACCGGAGCAAATCCCATTTCACCTTTATTCTTTGCTGACCATTGACGCATGGAATACTTTTCAGCCAAGGATCCAAAGTCCATTCCCTGTTTTTCAATCATTTCCTTAAGCGAGTCAGCCTGACTAGCCCTTGTGACGAGTATTTCCTGAATATTTAACTCATCGGGCGAAGTAAACTGCTTTATATTATTTGCATAAAAATTTCTTACTGAGGAATCAGGCACATATGATTTCTGCAATACTTCGTCGAGCTTATATCTCAGAAATACCACTTTTCCAAGTTTATCGTACATTTTTTCAACCAGGAAGTTTTTATCATATCCTTTGCTGCGGGCAATTTTTAAGAGTTTATCCTGAAGAATTAAGCCTTTTATTGCGTCCTTCAGATTATTCAGAGTTCTGATCCTATCTCTATGAAAAAATGGTATTTCATTAATCTGCTTGGAAATTTGTCCACTTGAATACTTTTTCGTCTGATATTCGACACAATTAGCGGCTGACAGTTTTTTATCTTTGATCTCAAGAACTTTATTACCTGAACTTAATAATTCATTCAGGACATTTTCAAGTGCTTTGTCGTTAAATTTTACTTCGGACTCATTAAAAACACTTTTAAGGAATTCTCTTTCAGCAGGTCCTTTTTTCTTTATCTTTAATGTGCGCTCCATCTTGTGTTTTTTATTAAGATATTCGTTTTCTGTTAATAGCGGGTGAGGTTTGCGGTCCTCGAGTTTAATAATACTATAGCCATAGACAGTCTTTACAGGCTTAGATATTTCACCCGGCTTGAGAGCGTAGGCAGCATCTTCAAAATCAGAATCCATATCGCCCCAGGTAAAATAGCCTAAATAGCCTCCGTTATTTCTTAGCGTACTGTCTGTAAAGACCTGTTTTGCAAGCGAATCGAAGCTAACACCTTTTTCTAGCTGATTGTAAAGGTAGTTTGCCTCTTCCTCAGTCGGAGCATAAAGGTGTCTTGCAGCAATCTGTTCATTAACACGTTCGAAAGCCTGCCTCAGCTCGTCCTCTGTAACACTAATTTTCGCATAAACTTCCTGGTCCTTTACATAACCTAATATAGCCTGTTTTTTTGTCCAGACCATTTCATCCTTATAATCTTTTGATGAGAGTATGGAACTATTATCATCAAAATGTCTAAGGAGCAGTTCGTTAACCATATTCTGAAGAATTGAAGTTCTAATCTGGTAATTATCTTTCACTCCGGTTGCAAATAAATAATCAGTATACCTTGGGAGATAGTCTTTCAGCAATATTTCGTATTTTCCCACTTTTGCAAGAACAGTATCGCCCTGCTTATTGACTTCGACCTGAGAGTTTGCAAACTGAAGATTTGTCAATCGATGGTTGTTCAATTGAAAATTTTCCGTTTCAGGTAAAGTTTTCTGATAGTCAAGGTTTTGATCAGAACTAATAATAGAAGTCATTCCAAAACTAAGTACAGGAAGTACAATCAGAACAATCGAGAGATATTTATTTTTAATCAAACTATTCATACCTAATTACTACTAAATTAATTTGTCTCAAATTTAAATTTTCAGTGTAAAAGTAAAACATTTGTAAAACAAAGCTAAAGGGCAAAAACGGGAACCTGGAGGACATTTTCAACTCTCCGGAGCTGTTTTGGCTATCGTATTTTGCCATATTGATCTCTTAAAATTTTTTAATCATTTGAACCGCTGAAATCCGGGCCTTCTGCGGTGCTGAATTTCCGTTTTCCATTGCTCAGGTAATTAGAGATTCCAATAATCAAACAACTAAGCAGAAATAGTATCACTGAAAAATCAAAAAAGTTCCAGTGAAACAGAAATCCTGCTCCACTGGAATTGCTTTTCGCACCAGGAGATGTTATGATTAAAACGAGTCCTAAAATTCCATTTATTAATAAAGTCCTGAAAGCAATTCTTTTATTGTTTTCTTTATAAACGGCACTCATAAGTAAAACAGCTACTATAGGAGAGATGAGAATCATCATAATGCCGAAAATATAGAGGAACAATTCATATGTAAAAAGTTTAATAGCCGGGACCAGCAGCAGCGTAATTACTACAAAAGTCGTAGTTGCAAGTCTGCCAACGAGCACCAGTTTGGAATCCGAAGTATCCGGATTAAGGTACCGGTACGAATTATAGGTAAACAAAGCAGCTCCGCTATGGAAAATGCTAGCAAGAGATGCCATAAGGAAACTGTAGATTCCAATCAAAAGCAGGCTTTTTTCCCCCTCATATAAATGGCGCATGGTAATGCTGCCTGTCATATTACCAGAGATTAGCTGTGCAGGTTCACCTCCGCTTACCAAAATATTGTTAAAGAATAAAAATGCAAAGGAAAGTATCAGAAGCAGGCCCAGCAATATACCTTTAGAGGCTTGTCTGAAATTTCTCACACTAAAGATCCTCTGCAGAACAAACTGGTCTTCTGACCAGAACCATACTGAAAAGATTGCAAAACATGGTAAAACAAAGAGGACGGAATAGAAACCTATTGAATTATTACCAGCGCCTCTTGTAATACTTGAATCTATAAAATTAAAAAAGTTATTAAACTCAATTATATTATTGCCGGCAAATGAGAAATATAATGTTCCAATTATAAGCACAACTGCCTGCAACAGATGAATATGAATTACTGCAGATAATCCGCCAACTAAGGTAAGGACCCCAGTAAGCAGAACAAGGAACAGCAGGGTATTTATTGCCTCTGCTTTAAATATTTCCTGAAGAAAAACAGAACTTACAGAAAGTGCTAGTACTATTTTAATCAGTATAAAGAACACTAAAGAGAGCCAGGTAAGATAAATACTGCTTTTTCTATCGAATCTTTTTTCTATATATTCAGGTGTTGTATGGATGTTAAGTGAAAGATATTTAGGCAAAAAGAACTTAACCGATACAAAAGCCATCAGGAAAAAGATAAAAAACAGATAAAATATATTGCACCCGGTCATTTTCTTTAAAGAAAACATCCATAAAAAATATTCACTGGAGGCAGCTGCAATAAAAATAGAGAAGCCCATAACCATCCAGTTTACACTTTTCCTGGCCAAAAAATACTCGAGACTACTAACACCGAAGCTTCTTGTAAAATAAATTGTAATTACAAGAATTACAGACAGATATACAATCAGTATAAATAAATCAGAGACGCTAAATATATCAAAAATACTTTTCATACAGTTTGTTTAGCAGAAACCATACCAGAGGGAGGGAGGATAGTAAGTACTTATTTGATAAGCATTTACAGCACTGCCTGGCAGTAAGGCGTTATTAAAAAGATAACGGGGGCATTATTAAAATAATAATGCTCCATCTATTTTAATCCCAGATCCTTACACATGCGGTGGAAATTCGGAGGAGCGAGGCCAAGTTTTTCTGCAGCCTTTGCATCTGAATTTGAAACATCACGGACAAACTTAAAATACTTTTCTCTAAATATAGCCTCTGCCTGCTTAAGCGGGATAATATCCTCTTCCTGGAAAAGATTTCCGAAATCGCCATAGCTGTTGACCTTGCTTTCAGGCAGATGGATCAAGGATTGCTTGATATTTGTAATTGTTATTTTATCATCTACGTAAAAAAGCAATCTTTGAACCACATTTTTCAGTTCCCTCACATTTCCCGGCCAGTCATAGTCATGGAGCATTTTAAGAGCGTCGGGTTCAATCTCAGGCTTTGTTCTTTTTATTTCATCGCAGAAATAATCAAGAAAATGATCAATTAATAAGGGAATATCTGACAGCCTGTCTTTTAGGGGGGCAACTGTAATTGGAACAACGTTTAGCCTGTAGTACAGGTCCTCTCTAAAGCGTTTTTGTGAGACTTCTTTACCCAGGTCTTTGTTAGTAGCAGCAATTACCCTTACGTCAATTTTTATTTTTCCAGTGCGGCCGATCTTTTCAATTTCTCCTTCCTGCAGTACTCTTAATAATTTAACCTGAGCATTCAGGGGAAGTTCGGCGATTTCATCAAGGAAGATTGTACCATTATTGGCCTGCTCAAAAAGTCCGGGTTTGCTTTTATTTGCACCAGTAAAGGAGCCTTTTTCATATCCAAAAAGCTCGCTTTCGATCAGATCATGCGGGAGGCTCCCGCAGTTAATAGCAACAAAGTTTTCAAACCGTCTGTCGGACTGATAGTGAATATTAGCAGCAACAAGTTCTTTACCTGTACCTGACTGCCCGCTGATAAGTATACTTGTATTGGACTTTGCACACCTTTGGATTGTCTGTTTCAATTCTTCAATTATTCTTGAATTGCCTACAATCCTTTTCTGTGAAAGAATATCGTTAACGTTTCTTGAAAGTTTTTTATTTGATCTATAGCGTTCCTGCTCAAGTTTCTTCTTATCATAGGCATTGAAAATACTTAAGACAAAATCGGTAGGCTGATAAATATAATTAACAATATCGCCAGGGTATTTTGTACAATACCAGAATGCACCTGCTTTAAGAAGATCGTTAGCAAATTTATAGTCTGTAATATTGATCGTCATTTTAGTAATGACAATTATCTGCAGCAGCGGATCTATTTCCTTGATATTACTAATGAGGTTTTCGCCCATAAGGCCACCGGCAATCTGAAAATCCATAATGACAACGTCATAATTCTTTGAATTTTCTTTAAGGAGGTCAGTTGCTTCAATACCGCTTGAGACTACTGATACAATATTTATCTTATCTTCAAATGGTCTTACTGTATTTTTTACCCGTCTTACGTCATAGTCTTCGTCTTCAATTAAAAGGACGTTTATCGGTTTATTAATAATCATAATATATCCTAATTCTTAATAGTAATAATAAACTGGCATCCGCCTTCAGTCAGGTTGCCTGCATCAAGGTCCCAGCAGCATCTTTCTTTTGCCATCCTGTAGGCAAGAAAACAGCCATATCCCCTGTTGCGTCCGCTTTCTTTTTTCGTGGAAGTGTTTTCAAGGAATATACGTTTAATTCCGTCTTTGTTCTTCTCCAGCAGGTCAGTCATTATTCCATAACCATCATCACTAATTATGACCTGAGTCGTGTTTTCTTGCGGGTCATACAGACTTTTTATTGTGACAGTCAGGTTACGTTTTCCGCCATGGTCGATACTATTTTGAATAAGCGGCTCGAATATTTCCCAGATAACAAATTCATTTATATGTATTACTGGAATATTTTGATCAAGCTCGAGCTTAAAGGTGTACATACCGACATTAGATGATATTCTAAGGAATATATTATCGACAATAAATCTT
>JBLNEL010000166.1:0-4507 GCA_050262615.1 Bacillota bacterium | reverse complement strand
TCTGCGTCAACAGCAACTTTATCCGTTTCATTTTTCAGCATCAGGAATAATGAAGGCAGAAATTCTCCAGGATGAATGTCTTCTTTGCTGAACTTCATTATCCACATCTTTTCAGCATTAATAAATGGTACAAGCACGCTGAATTTGAGACAGGTATTGCCGGGCGGGTCTTTAACGATTCCCCCAATAAGAAAGTTGCAGAATTCCCCTTCAATATTTATTGAAATTGTTTTACCAACGGGGTAATTCTGCCCGAAGTTCCTTTTGGCAAATGACTCAGTGACAAATATTGAAAGTGGATCATTGCCGAATGCGTATGGATTTCCGGCTAAAGTCCTGAAGGAAAACATCTTAAAGAAACCCGGGCCGGCGAATGTCACCTTTTCCTTGAGCAGGTCACCATTGACTTTTATTTCGGTATTTTTATCCAGACAGTTAAGAGCGCCTTCAATCCGCGGCATTGCTTCCCTCATCCGTTGAGATAAAGAAAGGGGGAAATTACCATAGTACGTATTATTATATGGAGTATAAAGCACCGCGCGGAAAATCCTGTCCTTATTCTTATGAAATGAATCGAAGCTCATTTCATTGTGGACAAAGGTCATAAGGAGAATAAAAACTGTTAGGCCCACCGTAAAGCCAGCAATGCTGATAAAGGAAAATAATTTATTTCTCCACAGGCTGCGGGAAGCTATTTTCCAGAAGGATTTCAAAAGCTCTAATTTCATAATTCCTCTTTTTTCAGGCATATCTGTATGCACTTACTCGTATTTAATTACTTTTATTGGGCTTATCATGGATGCTTTCCAGACATGATAATATGTTAAGATAAATATCATAACCCATATCACACATACTGCTTCAATAAATGGATAATAATCCAAATTGATCCTGTAAATGAAGTTGCTCAGCCACTTATTTATTAAAATGTAAGCTATAGGAATGGATATTAATGCAGCTATAAAAGATAAATTGTAAAATTCCTTTAATAATAAAATGATGAGACTTGTTCTGGAAGCACCCAGGATCTTTCTGATACCAATTTCCTTAAGGCTGCTTTTAATTAGAAATGTTAATAATCCGAATAATCCAAGTGACGCAAGCACTATAGAGAATATTGTTATTATTTCAATCACTTTTGACAATTTTACTTCAGGTGAATAAAGATCATCAAATTTGTCCTTAAAGTTTATGTCACAGGTACTAAATGGGAATTCCGGGGCAAACTTATTCCATTCACTCTCTACAATTTTCTTTGCCTGCCTTTCATCCGTATTAAATTTTACAATTATATTCCAGCACTGCCTGATATTTATATGAAGAACAACAGGCTCTATTTTTTCGTGTAATGTCCAGTAGTGGAAATCTTTAACTACGCCAATTATAGTACCGGTTTTTCCATAAAACTGAACCTTTAAGCCCAATGGATTATCCACTTTCATTGCCTTTACCATCGCTTCATTTACAATGAAGGCCGATTCATTATCAGACGGGTATTCCTTTGAGAAATTTCTTCCCGATATCAGTCTTAACCCATAGGTAGGAATAAAATTATAATCCACTCCTACTACATGCCCAATAATATAATCTTTATTACAATTATCATTAATTGAGAGAATCTTCAACCCGCTTGTTATTCCAAGCCGGTGGGGAAATATTACTTCCGAGCCGCACACATTCTTAATCTCAGGGTGCTGCATCAAATTATTCACAAGAGATTCGTACCGGGATTGTAAAGCCCCATTTGGAATGTCGATTGCTATTATTTTCTGTCTGTCAAAACCCAAATCTTTTTTAAGTAAATAATTTGTCTGTTTTCCAACAACATTGAATAATACAATTAAAATGATCGTTATAATGAATTGAAAGAGGATTAAGAACTTTCGAAGGTATGACTTTCTGCCCGCCCCTCTGTTTTTCCGGATTATTCCCAAAGGGGTTAATGATGACATATACAAAGCCGGGTATATTCCGGCCAGTAATCCTAAAGCAATAATTGTAAGAATAATTGGGAGTATTAACTCATAAATTGTAATATTAATATCCTCAAAATAGACCAGATGATATTTGTTCTGAAATATTTCTATTAAAACTGCAGCAATCATTGTGGAAATAATTGCCTGAAATAATGTCTCTATCAGGATCTGGTAGAAAATATCCTTTTGTTTTGCTCCAAATGTCTTTCTGATACTTATTTCAGAGGCACGCGTATTGGCAATTCCAGTCGTAATATTAATATAATTTGATATGGCAATTACCAATATGGAAATACATAAAAGCATTATGATAATTATTTGGTTAATCCCGCTTTTTCTTTCTATGTCAAACTTTATATTCTCCGAATGCATTCTGATGTCACTTAACTTCTGAACCATAAAGTTAGTGTATAATGACTCCCCTTCTTTGAAGTTTTTATCCACAATGTTTTTTAATTTCTCGTTAAAATCCGGTGGGATAATGCTATGACTGGTCAAAATGTAAGTATAATACCTGTTTGAATACCAGTTATCAAGTTCATCCGTCCGGAACCTTTTTATATAAAGATCCATTGGAAGGAGAATTCTAAAATCCAAGTGCGTATTCTTTGGAATCTCTTTAAGGACGCCGGTGACTTTTAAGTCATACTTATTATTTACGTTTACAACTTTTCCAATGGGATTTTCTGTACCGAAGTACTTCTCTGCAATTGCACGTGTAATAATTATGGAATATGGATCTGACAAGGCTTCATTTTTATTTCCTGCCTGGAGTTCAAAAGAAAAAAGATTAAAAAAGTTCTTATCCGCATATACTACCTTCTCTTCTCTGAATGCATGCTCCTTGTTTTTCAATATTACAGACGAATTTGCCAGCCTTAAAGTACTCTTAATTTCAGGGTATGTGTTTTTTAATTCTTCTGCCAATCTGTATGGCGTTGTTCCTGTTAATTCATCCTTCTTTACATCCCTTTTCACAATCCTGTAAATATTTTCATAATGATTATGAAACTTATCAAAGCCAAGTTCGTACTCCATATCCTTCAGTAACAATAAAAAACTTACACTTCCCACGGATAAGCTTGCGGTACAGATGAATAAGTAAAGTTTTTTTTGTAATAATCTTCTAAAAAAAGATTTCAGATAATGTAGTAGCATTTGTTTAAGACTTTTGTTCAGCTTCAGTAAAAGGTTAATTAATCCCGAATTTATCGCTTATAATGCTCTGATTTCAAGGTTCCTCTTTTTTCAGGCATTTCTTCAGGCTCTTACTCGTATTTGAGTGAAAGCACCGGATTGGCCATGGCCGCCCTTAAAGCCCGATATATTATTGCGGAAAATCCTATAGTTATCGTTAAAATGGCCGAAAGAACAAAAACCCAGGGCGATATTGTAACACGGTAGGCAAAATCGCGCAGCCAGCCGTTCATTGCATAATAAGCAGCAGGCCAGGCAACCAGGTTTGCCGTGAGAATTATAATCAGAAATTCCTTTATCAGCCCAAAAGCTACATTTGAAACGGAGGCCCCGAGAGCTTTACGTATGCCTATTTCTTTTGTTTTTGTCTGCGCTATAAGAGATATGAGGTTGAAGAGCCCGAATGAGGAAATTACAATAGCAAGCAGACTGAATATGATAAGAAGCCTTCCGGTCCTGATTTCCTTTTTGTAGAGTTTATCGAAGGATTCGTCCATAAAGTTGTATATAAAAGGATGCGCAGGCATGATTTTCTTCCATTCCTCTTCAAGCCTGTTTATAGTTGTCTTAAGCTCTCCGCCTCTTAGCCTGACCATAATGTTAGCAGTGCTCCATGGCCTGAGATAAAACACTGTGGGTGTTACCTTATCCCTGAATGAGTAAAAATGTATATCCTCCACTACCCCGATTATCTGCTGGTCGAGGATAGGAATATGCAATGCGTCAACAGTTACACCGACAGGGTCCTTCAGATTTAGCGCCTCAGCGGCAGCCCTGTTGATGATTACGGCGTGATCCTGGTCGCCCTGCACTTCGCGTGAGAAATCGCGCCCCGATATAAGTCTTGACTGCCAGGTTTTAAGTAGGCCGTAGTCCACTGCTATTCTCCCCATATTCACACCCTTTTTAGAAGGGTTGTTCTTAATAAAAACCGACGTGAAATTGTTTATGTTTTTTGTCGGAATGTTTTCGCTTGCCGATACAGATAATACCTGCGGAAGCCTTGTGATGCTGTTTTTGAATTTTTCGTAATTATCATACATCTGCATTCCATATGGGTTCTCAATGGAAAGAAGCTGGTTCTTATTGAAGCCCAGTTTTGCGCCGGAAGCATACTGAAGCTGGCTGTAAATTACGCAGACTGCAATAATAAGGCCTATGGTAACAGAAAACTGAATGCCAGTGACAATGTGCCTGAACCTGATGGAGTACTTTGCGGGGCTTATGAGGTCATACCCCCCTTTTGCCCTGTTCAGGGCATCGGACTTAAAGGCGACATACAAAGGATATAAAACCGAAAAGCATGCCGTCAGAACTAAAAGCACGACGATGGT
>JBLNEL010000165.1:0-3693 GCA_050262615.1 Bacillota bacterium | reverse complement strand
AACTTGTTATCGGACATGAAATGTTCGGACGTGTTGTCGAAACTGGAAATAACGTGAAAAAAGTAAAAAAAGGCGACTTTGCTCTCTTTATGGTCAGAAGACCTTGCAGCCATTGCAAGCCATGCCATAACAGACGCAGTGACCTTTGCTCTACAGGCGATTATACTGAACGCGGAATAAAAGGACTCGATGGCTTTCAGGCCGAATATGTTGTCGATAAAGAAGAATACCTCATTTGTGCCCCAAATGAAATTTCTGACATTGGCGTCCTTACTGAACCAACTTCTGTCGTTGAAAAGGCAATCAATGAATCCCTCCTTATCCAATCATCCAGACTACCTGGAACCGATATTTCTAAATGGCTCGTCGGAAAAAAGGCCCTCATTGCCGGCATTGGCCCTATTGGACTCCTGGCTGCCTTTGTCCTGAAATTAAAAGGAGCTGAATTGTTCGGCCTCGATATTGTCGATGAAAATTCTGCTAGACCCTCTATACTAAAAGAGATCGGAGGTACTTATATTAACGGACAAAATACAAATGCGGAAAATATTGACACTCATTATGGGAAAATGGACTTTATACTCGAAGCAACCGGTATAGCTAAACTTGAACTGCAGTTGATGGACGCACTTGCCTTAAATGGCATTTATGTGCTTACTGGTATCCCGTCTGGCGACAGACCTGTTTGCATACTTGGCAGTACACTGATGCGACAGATGGTCCTGATGAACCATATTATGCTCGGCAGCGTAAACGCCAGCTATGACCACTATAATGATGCCGTAAATGACTTGGTAAAAATAAAACAAAGATGGCCTCAAACTATTAATAAAATCATCACTCACCGTGTGCCGTACAAGGATTTTGCCAGTGTACTCTCAGGACATTCACCTGAAGAAATTAAGGCTGTTGTAGTGTGGAGCAGCTGATAATATTCTAATTCAGAGATCCACTTTACTTAATAAACTTTATTTCAGATAAACTAACTTCTGAATTTTGGCCTTTTCTTCTTCTGATGATAGCCTTGCAAAGTATATACCTGAAGGCACTGATTTATTATCTTCATCCAAACCATCCCATGATAAGGAATATTTCCCCGCCGAATAGCTCCTGTAAATAATCTCTTTGACTTTTTCACCAAGTACGTTTCTAATTTCAAGCCTGTACTGCCCATCCTGAAGAATTGTAAATGGAATTACAACATACCCATTAAATGGATTCGGATATGCAGGCTCTAAGGTAAACGTGGCAGGCTCTGTTTTATCTTCTTCCTTTACTCCCCTGGCAGATTGAACTCCGGAGAGAAAATATGGATCTGAAACTGCCTCCTGATATGCCCTCAGACTTGATTGCGAAGAATTTACCCTCCAGTCAACATCTTTGCTTACATTAAACCATGTTACCGCTTTTATTAGCGTATATTTTGTCTTTATTGCTTCATATGCACTTAATATCCAGTCAGCTTTGCTTCCGCCTGATTCTGCAGAGGCATATTCACCTATCATTATCGGCTTATTGTATGACTTTAACGTTGTGTATATATTGCTGTATATCTCCTGAAAACTTTGCCATGATGTATTCGCTTTTGCTATTCCCCAGTTATATCCATCAAACCCGATCCAATCTACTACATCACTTCCCGGATAGTAATTCTCCGGCTTGTTCCATTCCTCAGCCGGAACGCTTTTGTAATTTACACACCATACCCATGAAACATTTGATACACCTGTATTCCTGAAGATCTGCCAGATATGCCTGTATGCAGCAATAAAACGCTCCGGACCATCAGGCCTTAATGGGTCTCCAAATCCTGAAAGATTCCCGCCTCCATTATGCACCCCATCCCACTGTGACCAGCTGCCGTTCATCTGATGGGCAAACCTTATTAAAAGCGGCTTACCCCAAAGCTTGATCTGCTGCGCCCATTTTTGTATGTATTCATCCATAGATCCATTGATTATGGTTTGAAATGCATTGCCTGAATTGATATCAGGCATCCAGGTTATTAATGGAAATGAGAGAGCCTGAACAATCTGATTGCATGTTGCAGATGGAAAATCCTTCTGACTGATCCAGTTGTAATATATCATTTCAATTGCATGATGCTTCCTTGCAAGTGACTCAAATCCTTGCCGGCTGCCGCTTTCATTAGGTGTATACACTGCTAGATAACACCCGTTCTGCGGAACAGGTACCTGCGCTCTAAGCAGAAATGCACTGACTGCAAAGAAGACTATACAACTGCTAATATGGATTTTAATATAACTCAGTAGAGATTTATTCATTCATACTCCTTCTATATACCTTTGTAATTATTCCCTTTCTAAATCCTCTTAAGTCTTCTATCATATCACTAAAAGTAAAAGAAGCTGATTATCCTACTATATTATAATCCGGCTTTTGAATAACAGTAAGTCATAAAATCATCTTATTTTCTAATAAACTCTTAGGACTGTTATATTGGTTTTTTATAAAGCATTATTAAATTGATAACCCTTCCTTTATTAAAATAATAAGCAGCAGGAAAAAGTATTATTTAATTCAAAAAGTATTCTTTGAATTCTCGGCAGTTATAAAGAAAATTTCTATATTGCAGGCACTCTATTTCCCGGGCATAGTTTTTGATCTTCTACTGCGCCCGTTCGTGTGTGTTTTCTCTGAATTAATTTTCTAAAGAATAAATAAAGATTACATTTTTCCCATTTTTGCGCTGTTACAACTTAAAAATGCCGACACGAAGAGAATTCATTAAAACTACCTTCCTTGCCTCTGCAGCTCTTGGCAGCTTTGGCTCCGGATTATCATTTGGTAAACCCCGCTTGGGAAAATCTTGCACCCAGGGGTTTATTAGCCAGAGACCTCCTGAAAATAAACGTAAATTTGTAAGTGAAGCTGTAGAAGCTAAAATTAAAGTAGTAAAGAACTCCATCAGTGATGATGAAATTGCCTGGCTTTTCGAAAATTGTTTCCCTAATACCTTAGATACAACCGTTGAGTTAAATACAATTGACGGTAAGCCGGATACTTTCGTAATTACTGGCGACATACATGCAATGTGGCTTAGGGATTCAACTGCACAGGTCTGGCCTTACCTGCCACTTACAAATCAAGATAAGAAATTAAAAGAGCTCATCGCTGGAGTAATTAACCGGCAGGTTAAATGTATATTGATAGATCCTTACGCAAATGCATTTAATTCTGGCCCTACCGGTAGCCATTGGGAAAAAGACCTTACTAAAATGAAACCCGAATTGCATGAGCGTAAATGGGAAATCGACTCTTTATGCTATCCTGTACGGTTATCTTATGGATACTGGAAGACAACAAACGATGCCTCGGCCTTTGATAAAAACTGGCAGTTAGCTATGAAGCTTATCGTCAAAACCTTTATTGAACAGCAGAGAAAAGTTAACCCTGGTCCTTATTCCTTTCAAAGGGTCACTTCATGGCAGAGCGATACCGTGCCGTTAAGCGGATGGGGGAATCCAACTCGCCCGGTGGGACTGATACATTCAATGTTCCGCCCTTCGGATGACTGCTGCGTTTATCCGTTTTTAATTCCATCTAACCTTTTCGCACAGAAAACACTCCTGCAGCTTAGTGAAATATTTCTGGAGGTTTTTAACGATAGAAATTTTTCAGATCAATGCAGCGCTTTTTCTGAGGAAATTCATCAGGCAATCGAAAACTATG
>JBLNEL010000164.1:0-5078 GCA_050262615.1 Bacillota bacterium | reverse complement strand
CATTACCAGTTTCTCTTAAGGGGAGGCAGTGGTATGAAAGAACATCATTCAGATACATAAATCATCGCTGGTTAGGCTTTGGTGTCAGCGGGGGAGCAATAACCAATCCGGATTTCAAAGACTTACTTCAATTTGAGGTAAATTCAGGAAGATATATTGATAAATTCAATTATCTTCAGATCTCTGCAGGTATTGGGAAAATGGATATTAAAGGATCCAGCAAATTAAATCAAATAGCAAAAAAGGAAATTAATATATATAGTGTTTCACTTGAATTTAAGAGTTCTATACCGACAGAATACGACGGGCTGATAAAGTATTTCCTTTTAGGGGTTGGTTTAGATTATTTCTGCTGGGATTATAAAACCCCAATTGAAACAGGTTACTATGAATATCCATACTCGGGCATGGTAATAGATAAAATAGAAGATGATAAGGTCGGGGCTATAGATGTTCATGTAGGAATTGGCCTGAATCTGGCTAAAACAGATGCTTACCAGTTTTTAGCAGAAATTACCCCCGGTTATTATTTCCCTGGTTTAGTTACAGGCAATGGGCTGGAAAATCAGTTAATAAATAAATCCTTTTATTTGAAGCTTCGCTCTACAGTTTCATTCCCTTATTAAAACTTAGAGGGTGTTTTATATGCAGAAATATCTTTTAGGGTAATATCTGATTTTAAGTAATGCCTGAGTACAGGTAATATGTGAGTTTAAGTTATACCAGAACATAAGGTAATTTTTGAGCTTTTTTAATTAATTTCTGCAGAAAGAGCTCCTTTTATTATTAGCTGCATATTTATTATTTTCTATTATAAAGCTTACAGAAAGAAAGATGTAAAAATATAAAGCAACAGAATGGTTTATGTGTGGACAAGGTGAAAATGCATAAGGATGAAATTAGAAGAGATATTGTAGTTAACAATTGGCTGGAGCTTCAGGAGTTACTCTTTAAGGACTCATGGGATAAAGGCATTGAAAGGTTCCGCTCGCCATTTGCATTCAGGGGGTTATCAGATAAGGATTATGATCTTAAGACCTCACTGATCCGTTTAGGCGGCCATTTCGAACATATGGAGAAACACCTTTTAAGAAACTTCCGGAAGTATTCACCTAAAGGAACAGTGCCAAATGATCTGATCTGGCACTGGCTGGCTGTTGCACAGCATCATGGGTTATCAACTCGGCTGCTTGATTGGACATATTCACCATATGTAGCGATGCATTTTGCAACAGCAAATGTAGATAAGTATAATGCTGACGGGGTTATTTGGTGTGTTAACTTTAATCAGACCAATCAGCTTCTTCCAAAACCATTACGGGAATTGCTTATCGATGAAGGCTCGAATGTATTTACCGGCGAAATGCTCGGCAGTATTTGCAAGGGACTTCAGGAACTTGAACAATTAAGTAATGGAAAGGATTTTGTTTTATTCCTTGAACCTCCTTCACTTGATGAACGCATCATTAATCAGTTTGCCTTTTTTTCTCTGATGTCTGATCCAAGCCTAAAGATGGATGACTGGCTTAAAGAACATCAGGATCTGTATTTCAGAGTTATCATTCCAGCAAAGCTTAAGTGGGAGGTCCGGGATAAATTAGATCAGGTAAATATCACCGAGAGGGTTTTATATCCAGGTCTCGACGGACTGGGCGCCTGGTTAAGAAGATACTACAGATCACAGAGTTAAATAGTTTTCTTTAAAACTGATATCAGTAAATTGAAATGTAAGTAAATCGAAATATCAGTAAATACTTATTTCAGTAAACAGGTTTCAAATTAAACAGTATCCTTTAAATTCTTTTTTATTTAAATTATTCATTATTAAATATTCTACCATTCCTCACAATCCGGTTAATACTATGAAAAAGGCAACAACAATCGTTAGCATCGTTTTGATAGTAATCCTAATGCTTATGCTTTTCATTCCCATGCTCTTTAAGGATCAAATATCAGAACTGGTAAAAAAGGAAATCAATAAAACACTTAATGCAAATGTCAATTTTGGATCTGTCGGCTTAAATGTCTTTCAGAGCTTCCCTGATCTTACTCTTAGTGTAGATAACATGCTGGTGGTAAACAGGGAGCCGTTTAAGGGTGATACATTGCTGAATGCAGCATCTTTTCAGACTACTGTTGATATCTGGAGTGTAATCAAAGGAAAGCAGATCAGGATAGAGTCTATCAGGGTATTAAATCCAAAGATCTATGTGCATGTCCTGAAAGACAGTTCTGCAAATTACAATATTACAAAGCCATCGGAAACAAAAGCTGATACATCAAAGGCAATGAATATTGCATTAAAAAAATATTCCATTGAAGATGCTGATATTACATATAATGATGAGACTTCGGATACATATGCAAAGATAAAAGGATTATATCACAATGGGCATGGTGATTTTACAAAATCAAGGTTTGATCTTTCAACAAAAACAACGATCAGTTCATTAAGCTATGAATCTGCAGGAATTTCATACCTGAGCGGTGCAAAAGTTCAGCTTGATATGGATCTGGATGCTAACCTTAATCAAAAGAGGTTTACATTTGAAAAAAATGAATTCCGGCTGAATAATCTTTCGCTGAAGTTCGATGGCTTTATTGCAAGACCTGACAGCAATATCACAATGGATCTGACATTTGAATCCTTAAGAACAGATTTTAAGGATATAGTCTCATTAATACCAGCTGCTTTTTCAAAGGATTTTAATGATCTGAAATCATCAGGTAAAATGAGTCTCAAGGGAAGTGCAAAAGGTATCTATAATAAAAATATGCTCCCTTCGTTTAACATCAGACTGACAGTAGTAAACGGTTATTTTCAATATCCCAAACTGCCTACGCCTGTAAGGGATGTTAATATGGATATGACTGTAAGCAATTCCGGAGGATCACCGGACAATACTATTGTTGATATGAAGCAATTGCATCTTCAGATAGGCAGTGAGCCATTTGATGCAAGGATGATGGTCAAGACTCCAAAATCCAATCCTTACATAGATACTCAGATGAAAGGACGCATTAATCTTGCGCAGGTAAAAGGTGCCTTGCCCTTAGAAGATGTTACAAAATTAGAGGGATTAGTTCAGTCTGATTTTCAGGCCAAAGGTTTTCTGGGCGATATAAAAAACAAAAGACTGGCAAATATAAATGCCTCCGGCACAATCGCATTAAACGGTTTTCAGTACGCAAGCAAAAAACTTCCGCAGGAGGTAAAGATCAGCCAGGCATTGCTGGCCTTAAATCCGCAGACTTTTAACCTGTCAAATCTTAATATGACAATCGGGCAAAATGATCTAAGTGCAAGAGGAACATTAAATAACCTGTTTGGCTATATACTTAATAAAGGCGTCTTAAGTGGAAATCTTACAGTAAACTCAAATTACTTTGATGTAAATAGTATAACGGCAAATCAAAAACAGGAAAAGAAGTCTACAGAAGCCTCCGGTAAGACTAAGGCTATTGAACTGCCTGAGAGAATAGATTTTACAATGAATTCGACATTTAATAAAGTAATATTCCAGAACCTGACGCTTCAAAATGTGCATGGAGTTTTAACACTCAGAGATAAGAAACTTACGATGAGCCCATTAAGCATGAATCTTCTAGGGGGAAGCCTTGTTGCTGATGGATATTATTATGCTCCTGAGAAGGCAAACCCAAGTATTTCATTTAATTTGAATATAAGCAATTTTGATATTGGAAAAACATATGAAAGTTTTGTTACAGTAAAGCAGTTTGCCCCGATGGCTGAATATCTGAAAGGAAATTTTGATGCAAAGCTTAGTATGAATACTCCTCTTGATAAAGAAATGATGCCGTTATGGTATAGTTTTAACAGTCAGGGCGTACTTAACCTGGCAAATGCACAGGTCAGCAATTTTAAGCCTTTTCAAATAGTTGGAAATACGCTTAAGATAGATGAACTGAAAAATCCAATGCTGACAAATGTAAGACCTTCTTTCAAGATAACGAATGGAAGGTTTTATGTTTCTCCATTTAGTTATAAAGTTTACAACTATGATGTTACACTTGGAGGCTCAAGCGGAATTGACAGATCGCTTGACTACACGATGGACATTCAGATTCCGGCAGGCAATTTGCAGACGCAGGCTAATCAGGCAATAAATCAGCTCTTAAAGCGGAATGTTAATCTGGTCTCTACAGATAAGGTAAATGTAAAGGCATTCATAAAAGGCAAGGTAAACGATCCGGTAGTAACAACAAGTGTTTCTGATATTGTAAGTCAGACTACGCAGACTGTTGCCGATCAGGCAAAACAGCAGGTAAATCAGGAACTTCAGAAACAAAAAGAACAGGTACAGAAACAGGTTCAGCAAAAGGCTGATACTCTAAAAGACAAGCTGAAAAAACAGGCAGAGGATAAACTTAAAGACATTTTCAAGAAAAAATTCTAAAAATAAATGAATAAAATTCTGTTGAATCTTATAATATTTCAGTTTAATAGAAGATATTATCATAGATTTTATTCAATTTGTTTTGAAGACAATGCCACTAAGTCGTAAATTTGCTGTGTATTTATAAACAACTTTATGGAAAAGATGAAAGCTTTATTGCTTGAAAATATTCACCCTTGTGCCGTTGAAATCCTTGAAAGCAAAGGAGTTCAGGTTGAGACACATGTTGGCGGTATGGGTGAAGATCAGCTTATTGAGGCCCTTCAGGGAGTATCATTACTCGGAATACGTTCAAGAACACATGTCACCCAGAGGGTTCTCAAAGCAGCAAAGGATCTGTTAGCCCTTGGGACTTATTGTATTGGTACAAATCAGGTTGACATAAAATCTGCAACTTTAAGCGGTGTGCCTGTCTTTAATGCTCCTTATAGTAATACGCGCAGTGTTGCAGAAATTGTAATTGCAGAGATAATATTTTTGATCAGACGTCTTTATGATAAGATCAACAAAGCTCACATGGGTATATGGGACAAATCAGCTGAAAATGCAAGAGAGGTAAGGGGTAAGAAATTAGGAATAGTCGGCTACGGCAATATTGGCTCTCAGGTATCAATGCTGGCTGAAGCAATGGGAATGGAAGTTTATTATTATGACATAGTA
>JBLNEL010000163.1:0-2565 GCA_050262615.1 Bacillota bacterium | reverse complement strand
TGGCCCCGGCTTTATTTCAACGCCCCTTTTGGATAATAACCTGGATGAGGCAACCATGAAAAGCCTCTCCTCGCTTCATCCTATCGGCCGCCTGGGCAGGCCCGAGGAAGTGGCTGAACTCGCGCTCTGGCTGAGCTCCCCTAAAGCTTCCTTCGTTACAGGCTCCTACTATACTATAGACGGCGGCTATACATCACAGTAATTTGCTGAAAAAGCCCATGACCTTATCTGCCGGGGCTTTCATCCAAAATCACCGGAATTTTTGAGTTTTTAAAATATTCGCTAAAGAAAAAGTGACAATATCCGATTATCATTAATGTAATTTTGCTCTTTGGGGGGATTTTATTGGATTGTTTTCAGCGCTCTAATAACCAGTCCGGTCTCTCGTATCCTTCCTTGCATAAATCAATTTAATTACAAATTCACAGCCGTGGGGTGTTTCTGAAAAATATTTTTCAGGAAAGAAGCGGCAAAATCAGATTCTGTAAAAGCAGAAATCCGGGCAGAAAAGCTCTGCCCTTGCTTTGTTAACAGAACAAAGCTAAATGAAGGATAAATTAATTTAAAAAGGGGAACTATGAAAAAAATAGCGCTTATTGGCTTACTTCTCTTTAGTAATATATTTGCACAGGAAAAGACTGATAATCCTGCAAAAAACGATAATTCCATAAAAGTAAACGGATATGTCAAAAACTGGTTCGAGTCTAACACTACAACAGGCGATAAGGATTTTCTGGTAAGAATGGCAAGACTGGGCATAAAGGGCAATATTAATTCATATGCCGGCTATAAGGTTATGGTTGATTTTACAAGGCTCGGAAAGTTCCAGAGCTCCAGCACTATAATCGATGGAAAAAATGTGATTACATCTGCATCTGCCAGTTTTTCAGATTACCTCCTGGATGCCGAAGCCATTATTTCACCCGTTAAGTCACTCTCGCTCTCACTTGGCCAGTTTAAGGTCCCATTCAGCAGCGATAACCTTAAATCAGGTGCGGATATAGATTTTATTAACCGCCCCCTCACAACAAATGTCGCCCCCGGACTAAGAGATATAGGCTTTATGGTTTCATATACTCCGGAAACCGAAATCCCTATTGAAATAAAAGGCGGCGTATTTAACGGCGCCGGGCAGAATAAACCTGAGAATGACAAAAACCTTAACTATTCATTACGCGGAATGATACGTCCAATAAAGAACCTTGGACTTTCGGCAAACTACTACACCGGCAAGTCATCAGGTGCAGATCTGCAGATGATTAATTTGGGCGCTGAGTTTAATTATGATAAAATTTCCCTAAGCGGTGAATATGGACAAAAAGTGAATAGGTTTTCCGGTAAAGACGTCACTTCAAATGCACTGTTCGTTTATTCTCTCTACGATTTTGACTTCGAAGGCTCAATGATCTCTCACATTATACCTGCTGTGCGCTATGAACACTATAAACCCGATAACTCAACTTCAAAAGATGAAGTAAACAAAATTACTACAGGCCTTTCGTTTGAATTTGCTAAGATGACCTATGCGCAGTTTAGAGTTAATTATGAGTTCTTAAACTATATAAACGGCATCGGGGACCTTCAGAAACTGATCGTTGAACTGCAGATCAGATACTGACAAAATGAAATTATAAAAAATACTAATAAGGAATGCTCTCATGAAATGGTTTATGAATCTGAAAACTCGGACCAAATTCTTTGTGTCTGTTATTACTGTTATTGCGGGACTTCTGCTCGTAATATTGTACGGGATAAGAATATTAAATTCCAGCTCAAAAACATTCGTCGGCTTAATTGAAAAAGATCAGGGGCTTGTGCTTTCTTTAAGCGAAATTTATGCCCAGGGACTCCAGTCGGAACAGGCTACTAGGAATGTTCTCCTGAATCCAAATGACCAGAAAGCAAAAGATAACTATCAGAAAGCTGACAAAGATTTCACGAAACTGCTCACGCAGGCAAAAGAGTTATCTGCTGATAACCCCGCAATCCTGGAAAAGCTAAACCAGATAGAAGTTAAATGGAAAAAAGCCGATGGGCTCAAAAGAAACGTGCAGGAGGTTGCAATATCCGGCAATATGGCAGAAGCTATTAATATACTCACCGGCAGCGAAACCCCCCTGTGGAGAGATCTTAAAGACGATGTTCTCAAGCTTGGAAAAAATATAAAAGAAGATATCGAGGCAAAGAAAAAACAGACCATTGAATCAGCCGGCAGCGCATACAGGAACATGATTATTTATGCCCTGGTAATAGTAATTATCAGTATGGTAATACTTCTGATTGTTGCCAATACCTTTGTCAAACCGATAAAACTGCTGGAAATGAGTGCCAATAAAGTTGCCGATGGAGATACTGACATTAAAGTGGAGATTAATTCAACCGATGAAATGGGTAATCTTGCAAAATCCTTTAATGTTATGGTCGGAAACATAAAGAATTTACTTGCTGAGGCAAAGCGTAAGGGGGAAATTGCTGAGAATGCGGCCAGGGAGGCTGAAAAAGCTAAAACTCTTGTCAACGAGCAGAAGCATTACCTGGATATAAATATCAAAAAACTGCTCGATG
>JBLNEL010000162.1:0-5488 GCA_050262615.1 Bacillota bacterium | reverse complement strand
ATCTGAATTTTCCCGTATCTGTCCTGGAGATGAGCAAACGAAGCCTTACCCATTCTTCTAATTGCCATAATCCTGCCAGCGATTTTGACATTCTTTTCAATGCCTTCCTGATATGAGTCCTTTATTTCCTGGGAATAAGAGTCAACATCAAAGCTATACTCAAAAGGTTCAATATTTTTTTTCTTTAACTCATCTAATTCTTCAAGACGTCTCTTTATCAGTGTATTTAGATCTTCATGTTGAATATTACTATCCACTATTCCTCCTTATTGTTTTCTAGAAAAATTTGCCAGCCTTAGACACACAAGATCCTGAATGTTATCGGCCAATGTTGCGGGTACAATAAAATTATTAACTATGATTGAAAAACAGACAGGTTCATTATCAGCAGTAAAAACATACCCGCACATAGAACGTACACCGCCCAGGTATCCTGTCTTGGCTCTTACATTGTTTTCAGCTTTTGATCTTGTCATTCTCAAGGCCAAACTCCCATCAATTCCAGCTATAGGCAGGGTCTGATAGAAGGTCGGGAAAATACTATGTCTATATATATAATTTAAAAGATCAACAATCTGCCTTGGGGTAACAAGGTTTAATCTTGAAAGACCGGAACCATCGGCAATAATCATATTTTCAGAATTAATGCCAATTTCACGCAGCAGACTTTTAATGGCTTTGACTCCATTATCTACACTGCCATAGCCAAGCTTTTCCAGTCCAATGGTTTTTAATAACTGCTCGGCGTAAAAATTATAACTATTCTTATTTATTACCTTTAATATCTCTGGAAGGGGAACAGAATAATGCGTCAGTAATTTTGTCATTTTGGAGTAATCAAGACTCATATTCTCGTCACCGATATCAGCAGCATATCCTTTGACGTTGATACCTTTTTTCTTTAAAACATCTTTCAGTACAATAACTGAGTACTGTGTGGGATTAGTAACTGTAGCATAGGTTTTTATTTCATCTGATTCAATACTTATCTTCCCGAATACAGTGATTACATTTGTCCCCCGTTCCCTGTAAACATCCACTTCTGATGGAGTTCCTTTTGGAGCAGTCATTACTTTATTAATAATAGTTACATATCTGGTGTCCGGGAGTACAGAAAGATATGCATTTTTCCCAATTTCTGATGGACGTACAATAATGTCAATGCAGTTTTCATTAAAACTTATTGCACTTGTAGGGGCTGAATACCAATAACTTTCGTAATCGCAAGCCCAGCCTGCCCCATAACCATTTTCCTCAAAATATTTATCATCCCCAATAATATTACCTGTAATTTCCTCAACACCATGGGCAAGTAAAGTGTCAGCCCACTCATTATAAACTTTATAAAGATCCCCCTGGTTAAATCTCTCAGAATTAGTCGGGTCGCCTGTACCCTGAATTATCAAATCACCTTTTAACACTGAGGCTTCAATTGTCCCATTGATATAAAGGTTAGTTTTATAACGGAAATTACGACCCAGTAAAAGCATACCAGATGAAGTTGTAAACAGCTTCATATTGCTGGCTGGAATAAAAAATTTATCTTCATTCCTTTTATATAAATATTCTCCGGTTTCAAGTGATTTGATTACAACTCCCCAATTAGAGTTACTAAAGTTTGGGTCACTGAAAATGTCCTCCAGCTGCTGCCAGAATTCAGCAACCCTGGAGGAATTAATTTTGGCCAAAGCTGACGATTGCTGATTGTTCTGCCCAAAAACGATCAACTGAAGTTCCAAAACTAAAAGAAAGACCAGACTTTTTTTAATGAGCATATTTTTTATAAATAGAATTTATTTCTTCTTTTGTTAATGGTCTGTATGCCCCCAAAGGCAGATTCTCTAATTTTATTCCGCCGTAGCTTATTCTTGAAAGCTCAACTACTGTATATCCCAATGCCTTAAACATATTTTTAACAAAATGATTGCGCCCTTCGACTGTCGAAATATTTATAATGTTCAGTTTTTTTGTCGGATATATTGTTTCGAATTTCCCCTTCCTGTCATCTATCATTATTCCCTTTAACAGTCTTTCCTTATCTTTGATAGCTAAAGGTTTATTTATCATAACTCTGTAAATTCTAGGGACCTTATTTTCAGGATGAAGCAGCAGGTTTGAAAAATCTCCATCGTTAGTGAGTATTAGAACACCTGAAGTATCATAATCAAGTCTCCCTACCGGAAAAATCTTGACCTTGGTTTTAATAAGATCGATTACTGTTTTTCTTTTCTTCTCGTCGTTTGTAGTTGTTACAAAGCCCTTTGGTTTATTTAATAAGAAGTATACTTTTTCATCAGGTCTGACTAACTCTCCATCTAACCTGATAACATCTTTCTCAGGGTCTACTTTTACAGCAAGATGAGTGATGAGTTCATTATTGACTGAAATTCTTCCCTGTAGAATAAGTTCTTCAACTTTTCTTCTGGAAGCAATACCGCATTCAGATAAAAACTTATTCAATCGAATCTGCATCCTCGTCCTCCTCTTTAACACTCTTTTCCAGTGATTCTTCGATGCCGTTCATTAATATTTTTTGTTTTTGTTCTATAAAATCTTCATCCTTCATTATCTCTTCAATCTCTCTTGGCTTTGGAAGATCAGACAATTGATAAAGACCGAAATACCTCAGGAATTCTTCTGTTGTGCCATATAATAAAGGCCTTCCAACTGTTTCAGACCTGCCGGCAATTGTAATCAGATTTTTTTCAAGAAGCATATTAAGTATATAATCAGAATTTACGCCCCTTATCGACTCAATTTCTGGCTTTGTAATAGGCTGTTTGTAAGCAATTATTGCCAAAGTTTCCAATGCAGCCTGACTTAATCTCCTTTTACTTTTTTCCAAAGAAAGATATCCTACATATTTCCCCACTTCAGGTTTAGTTGCGAAAATGTAACCATGAGCAATTTTCATTATATTAAAGGATACATCCTGAGTATTATATTTCTCATTTAACTCAGTGATGATAGTATCGATATCTTCTTCTGAAAGTCCGACATCATCACCATCAATTTCTTTGATAGCACGAAGTATCTCAGCTGCAGAAATAGACTCATCAGATGCAAAAATTAAGGCTTCAATAACAGAATTATATATTTTATCCATTGTCAAAACTATAGACTATAAAATCATTAAAATTTTCAGATTCACGTAAACCGATTTTCCCCATTTTTATCATTTCAAGTAAAGCAATGAATGTTACAATAATTCTAAGTTTTTCTTCCATTCCTTTTACTATTTTCAAAAAGCGAAGTTCCTTATCCTCGTCTAACATAGTCATAATAAGCTGCATCTGCTCATCTATTGTTACAGGTATCTTTTTGATTTCATGAACAACTTCTTTTGGTTTATCCATAATGGCATTTTTGAATGCCTTCATCAAATCATAAAGAGTAATATTCTTTAACAATGTTCCTAACTCAGAAGGGGCTTCCTTGTAATCACCATCAAAATTCCCTCTGTAGCTTAATTTCCTTTGATTTGATTCAAAAAAACTAAGCTCCTCAGACATTTCCTTATATCTTTTGTACTCAAGCAGCGCCTTTATCAGATCAGCTCGCGGGTCAATTTCTTCGCCTTTCTCATCTACCTCTTTAGGCAAAAGCATTCTGACTTTTATCTGCATCAGCGTAGTTGCCATAAGAATAAAATCCCCGGCGACTTCAAGATCCAGAGCTTTTATAAGATTCATATAATCAAAGAATTCCCTTGTTATCTTAGATATTGGGATATCATAAATATTAAGCTCATCCCTTTTTATAAAAAAAAGGAGTAAGTCCAGAGGCCCTTCAAATTGCTGTAACTTAATTTTATACAAGTTTACCCTAATTTCATCTTTTCGTGAACTTCACTCATAGTATTCTGAGCTACCACCCTGGCGCGTTTTTCACCATCGGTTAAAATATCTGTTACAACATCAATATTATTTTCATAATGTTTTCTTCTTTCGAGTATTGGCTCAAGCATCTGATTTATTCGATTTGCGGCTTTCATCTTGCAATCAACACAACCTAATGCTCCTGAACGGCATCCAATCTCAACCTCTGAAATTTCTTCGGGTGTATTGAATTTTTGGTGGTACATAAATACAACACAAATTTCAGGTCTGCCAGGATCACCACGCCTTACTTTCAATGGATCAGTAACCGCTTTCTTCATTTTCGCAGTAACTGTTGCTGGCTCATCAGACAAAAATATAGCATTGTTCAGTGACTTACTCATTTTGGCGACCCCATCAAGTCCTGGCAATCTCGCAAATTTTGTCAGGAGCGGCTCTGGTTCCGGGAAGACCTCTCCATATTGAAGATTAAACCTTCTGGCAATCTCGCGGGCAATCTCTACATGCGGGACCTGGTCTTCACCGACCGGAACTACATCCCCTTTGTAAAGCAGGATATCAGCGGCCTGAAGAACTGGATATCCCAGGTGGCCATAAACAAGACTTTCAATATTTAAGTCTCTTACCTGATCCTTTAACGTGGGATTTCTTTCCAGTCTGGCTGTTGTAATTAGCATGGAAAAGATCAAATGCAGTTCTGTATGTTCTTTAACCTTGGATTGACGGAAAAACGGACTTTTTTCAGCACTAAGCCCTGAGGCAAGCCAATCAATTACCATATCGATAGTATTTTGCTGAATGCCGGATGTATCCAGATCAGTTGTAAGCATATGATAATCGGCTACAAAGTGGTAACTTTCATATTGATCCTGGAGTTTTATCCAATTTTCGAGCGCTCCGACATAATTCCCAAGATGAAGTTTCCCTGTAGGTCTCATTCCGCTCAAAATTCTTTTTTTATGCATTATTCCCCTGATTTTTATTTTTTTTAGAAGTAAATAAAAATTTAAGCTTAAAATCTATTAAGAAATTTGATCAATATAAAGCTTATTTTTTTTATTATACGATGAGTTTTGCGACTATTGAACCGACTGCTGGTTCAAAGAGATCATTGAAATAGAAATGGCTTCCATGAATCCTCAATCTTCCCGACTGAATTACTCATAAAAAGGATATGGGTCGGCTTGAATGGTTTGAATCTCATCTTAAAATTAGCCTCTTCTGGTGTACGGTCGCCTTTTTTATTATTGCACACCACACATGCTGTTACCAGATTTTCCCAAATATCTTCTCCACCTCTGGCTTTTGGGATTACATGGTCGACCGTTAGAGGGAGATCTCCTCTGCCGCAATAAACACATTTGTACTGATCTCTTTTTAGGATGTTCTTCCTTGTTAGGATAACCTTCTTATATGAAACTGGTACATAACGGTTTAGTCTTATTACACTTGGCCATGGGAATTGTTCATACCTGCTTCTTACAGTTTTATGATCTTTATTAGCAACAATTTGAGCTTTATTAAGGATCATAAGTATAATGGCCTTTTTAACATTGCAGATTGAAAGAGGCTCATAACTCTGGTTTAATACTAAAACCTTGGCATTTAATTTTCCATTTGTGTCTTTATAATGTTCGAAGATCCCCTCC
>JBLNEL010000161.1:0-15023 GCA_050262615.1 Bacillota bacterium | reverse complement strand
GACGGGGGACGAGAGACGGGGGACGAGAGACGGGAGACGAGGGACGGGGGACGGGAGAGAGAGAATTTTTTTATTTGTAATTACAATTATATAAAGCATAAATAAATTGTTTACCGGATTAATAGAAGAAATTGGATTTGTTAAGGCAATTAAACCTGCCGGAGGCGGCTTTAAGCTGGTGATCTCTGCCTCAAAGGTTATTGAGGACTGCCAGATAGGCGACAGCATTAGCATCAACGGGGCCTGCCAGACGGTAACAGAATTCGGTAAAGATTTCTTTGAAGTAAATGCAGTTGAAGAAACTGTAAAGAAAACTACTCTCGGACGATTAAAACTTAACGAGAAAGTAAACCTCGAACGTTCACTTACTTTAAACCGGCGTCTGGGCGGACATTTTGTCCTGGGGCACGTGGATACTACCGGAAAAATCCTTAATATTAAAAGATTATCTGACAGTTACCTTATCGATATCTCATATCCGAAGGAATATGGGAAATATATTATTAATGTCGGCGCTATTGCAATTGAAGGTATAAGTCTTACTATCGCCAGATCTGATGAGCGTTCTTTTACTGTTTCAATTATTCCTCATACCTGGAATTCGACCAGTCTTTCAGTCAAATCACCAGGCTCCGAGGTAAATCTCGAGTTTGATGTTTTAGGAAAGTATGTTGCCAAATTATTAAACAGGGATGAAGGAACCGGGATGAATGAAGAATGGTTAAAGCAGAACGGATTTTAGTAAAAACCACCGAACAGAAAGTCCTTGGCTTTATTGACGAGAACAAGCTGATCTCAAATGGAGATAAACTGCTTATAGGCTTAAGCGGCGGACCTGATTCGGTATTTGTTCTTTACTTTCTTGATAAATATAAAAAGAGATTTAATATAACTCTGGCAGCCGCTCATATTAATCATTCTCTCAGGGGAGAGGCTTCAGACAATGATGAACGCTTCTGCAGGGAACTTGCTGAAAAGCTTTCAATTGAATTTTATTGCCTCAAAGCTGATGTAAAAGCCTTAGCTAAAGAAAAGAAGCATTCAGTAGAAGAAGCTGCAAGAAACCTCAGATACGGCTTTTTTGATGAAATTTCAGAGAGCAGGGGATATAATAAAATAGTTACAGCTCATAATATGAGTGATAATGCAGAGACTGTCCTTCTGAACCTTGTAAAAGGAACAGGCTTAAAAGGTATATCAGGCATTCCTGTCCTCCGGGGTAGAATAATCAGGCCATTACTTATATTAAGCAAAGCAGAGATCCTTAGTTACCTGGAAGCATGTGCAGTCGGCTATAGAATAGATGAGAGCAATAAAAGCAACGATTATGAAAGGAATTTCATCAGAAATGTTCTTCTGCCTGAGATAAAGGAGAACCTTAATCCGGCTGCAGAACAGAATATATTTAATTCAAGTCTGAACCTGCGTAACGCAGGATACCTGGTTGACGGTCTGGCTGAAGGCATAGCAGAGAGGATAATTGAACTTAAAGGTGATAAGATTGTTCTTGATCTGGATAAAGCAAGGGAAACAGACACTGCAGCTTTAGGAGAAGTGCTTAAAAGGGCAGTTGAAAAAACTTTTTCAATAGAATTCGGCTTCGGGGATCTCAGTAAAATAAAGTCGCTTATTGAAAAGCAAGCCGGAAGGAGCATTCAGCTCACAGGCGGTGTAGTTGTTTACAGGGAAAGAAACAGCCTTGAGATCTTCAGGACTACAGCCGGTGAGGATTTTCATCCGGAAGTAATAAGGGTAGGTGAAAGCAGGCAGATTGGTGATATGAGGATCACAATAAAAGAAGTGCTGGCCTGTAAGATTGCACGGGAAAATATTAAATTTGGGAAAGGCCGGATGCGCGAATATATTTCAGCTGATGGACTTGAAGAGGAATTTACAATTAGAAGGTGGGCTGCTGGGGATAAGTTCATTCCGCTTGGAATGAAGTCTTTTAAGAAAATATCGGATTTTTTAGCTGAGCAGAAAATACCTGCAAGTCTAAAGAAAAAGCAATTGGTCTTAACAAACCGGGATCAGATAGTCTGGGTTCCCGGACAGAGAATAGATAACAGAAACAGAATTTCGGAAAATAGCAAAAGGATTTTGGAAATATGTCTAGAATAAATCTGGATAATTCAGAAGAATTAACGATCGGCAGTGATAAGTTTGTTTTATATCTTTCAGAGGAGGAAATTCAAAATAAGGTAAAGCAGTTAGGCGAGCAGATAACCAACGAATATGAAGATAAAGTCCCAGTGTTCATAGGACTTTTAAACGGATCTTTTCTTTTTATGGCTGATTTGATAAAACATGTTGCATTAGATTGCGAAATAGATTTTATTAGATTATCAAGCTACGGCGATGCCAAGATCTCATCAGGGAAGGTTACTATGGTAAAGGATCTGAACTGCGATATTACAGGGAGGGATGTTATAGTTGTAGAGGATATAGTTGATACGGGTTTATCGATCAGTTATATCGAACAGCTCATGGAGCACCATAATCCGGCAAGCGTTAAGATAGCATCATTGTTATTGAAACCTGATAGTCTTAAATATGATGTAAAAATTGATTATATTGGATTTAAGATTCCTAATAAGTTTGTCGTCGGTTATGGCTTAGATTACGCACAAAAATACAGAAACTTGCGTTCAATATATGTTTTAAGTGAAAACGGAGATTTATAATTTATGAATCAAAAATTTAGAGGGCTTTTTATGGCGGACAAGGGCAATAATAGACCTCCTGTCAGACGCCCGAGAGGCAAGGGGAACGGGGATAATTCTCCTAACCCTGATGGGGATTTTGACTGGGGTAAAATTATTCGAAGTGTCTTTAGCTGGGGAGCAGTAATTGTTGCGGCAGTTATTGTCCTGCAATTCCTGAGAACAGGCTCTTCGAAGTTCGTTGAAGTATCTTATGGTCAGTACAGAACTTTTCTGACTGAAGATAAGATAGACGATGCCAGAGTTGTAAAAATGGATAATGATTATACCTTTGAAGGTACACTCAAGCAGGAAGAATCGGTAAGTGTAAACGACAGGCTTGTGCCGGTCAGGAAGTTTACAGTTTTTATACCGAGTGATCTTTTAAAGGACAATGAGCAGCTTTGGAATCAGAAAGGTGTAAAATACTCATTTAATAAAGAATCAAATGAATGGCTGAACGTTCTTCTCAGTTTTATTCCATGGATACTAATAATTGGTGTCTGGATATTCATCATGAGGAGAATGCAGGCAGGGGCAGGCGGTTCAAGAGGAATATTTAATTTTGGAAAAAGCAAGGCTAAGCTAATAAATGAAGCCGCATCGAAAGTTACATTCAGAGATGTAGCCGGAGCAGATGAAGCAAAGCAGGAGCTTGAAGAGATAATTGAATTTCTTAAAGAGCCATCAAAATTCCAGAAACTTGGCGGTAAGATTCCAAGGGGAGTTCTTTTATTAGGCCCTCCCGGAACAGGCAAGACATTACTAGCAAGAGCAGTAGCCGGCGAAGCTGGTGTGCCGTTCTTCTCAATAAGCGGTGCTGACTTCGTTGAGATGTTTGTCGGTGTTGGTGCAAGCCGCGTAAGGGATCTTTTCGATCAGGGAAAGAAGAATGCTCCATGTATAATTTTCATTGATGAAATTGATGCTGTAGGGCGTCATAGGGGTGCAGGTTTAGGCGGCGGGCACGATGAGCGTGAGCAGACGCTGAACCAGCTCTTAGTTGAGATGGATGGTTTTGAGCAGAACAGCGGGGTTATCATTATTGCTGCAACAAACCGTCCTGATGTACTTGACCCGGCACTTTTAAGACCTGGAAGATTCGACAGACAGGTTGTCGTCGACCGTCCGGATGTAAAAGGCAGGGAAGGTATACTTAAGGTTCATACCAGAAAAATACCTTTGGAAGCAGATGTAAACTTAACAACTCTTGCAAAAGGCACTCCCGGATTAGCTGGTGCTGAGCTTGCCAATATGGTTAATGAAGCAGCGCTATTAGCAGCAAGGAAGAATAAGAAGACCGTATCGATGAGCGACTTTGAAGAAGCCAAAGATAAGGTTATGATGGGTATGGAGCGCAAGAGTATGATCATTTCAGAGGAAGAGAAGAAAGTTACTTCCTATCATGAGATCGGTCACGTTCTTGTTGCCAGAATGATACCAGAATCGGATCCGGTACACAAAGTAACTATCATACCGCGCGGGCGTGCTTTGGGAGTAACTACTTATTTACCGGTTGACGAGAAGCATACATACTCCAGAGAATATCTTGAAGCGATGATCACCTATGCTTTAGGCGGCCGTGCAGCTGAAAAGATCATTTTCAACAGATATACAACCGGAGCCGGAAATGATATCGAGAGATCGACTTCGCTTGCCCGCAAGATGGTCTGCGAATGGGGTATGAGTGAAAAATTAGGTCCTTTAAGCTACGGTACAAAAGAAGAAGAGATCTTCTTAGGGCGTGAAATAACAAAGCATAAAGACTACAGTGAAAAAACTGCTCAGGATATAGATGATGAGATAAAGAGAATTATCACAACATGTATGGAAAGAGCAGAAAAAATACTTCAGGATAATATTGAGGTATTACATCGTCTTGCACTGGTGCTTTTGGAACGTGAGATACTTGATTCAGATGAAATTGAGAAGATTATTCGTGGTGAAGAGCTTCCTCCATTAAGGAAGAATGGTTCGATTGAAAATGAAACAGCTAAAGATACTTCAAAGGCAGAAGAAGAAGTGCCGGACCATGTCAAAAAATTAATGGAAAAAAAGAAGCAACGGGATTTCCAAGATAAAGATGACTCAAATCGATAAAGGTACAATTTTATACAGAGATGAACTGGTACGAAAGTCCATTCATCTCTGTTCTCTTTCTATTCCAATCATTTATTATTTCATTACAAAACAGCTGGCGCTGAAGATACTTATTCCGCTTACGCTGTTTTCTGTTGTAATGGATTTAAGCAGATACTTTTTCCCCGCACTGGGTAATATTTTCTATAGGGTTTTCGGTTTTCTTTTGCGTGAGCATGAAAGAGACAGCCGGAAGAAAAACCTGAACGGTGCATCATACGTGCTTGTTTCTGCTTTGGTTTGTGTGCTGATATTTCCAAAGGTTTTTGTACTTACTTCGTTCAGTGTGCTTATTATAAGCGACACATGTGCTGCTTTGTTCGGCAGGAAATTCGGGCGTCATAAGTTTCTTTCAAAAAGTCTTGAAGGTACACTGGCATTTTTTATTTCAGCCTGTGTTGTTGTAATGCTTTCACCAAAAGTTGAAGGTGCACTTATGGAATATATGATAGGATTTATTGCTGTAGCAGTTGGTGCGATAGCAGAAAACCTTTCTTACGGGTGGGCTGACGACAACCTGACAATTCCATTGTCTACAGGACTTACAATGTGGTTCCTTTATTATCTGCTTCTTCCGGGTCTGTCACTTGCAATTCCTAACGTCCCGGTCTGATATATGAAAAGCAGACTGCTTTTATTTGCTGCCTTGATTCCGGTTTTATTGCTGACTTCCTGCTCCCACAGGAATCAGCCCTCAGCTTCGGATGACGACAGGATATATGTAGTTGCTGATACTGCTGAATTCCATCAGATTGAATCCTCGCTTGACTCTGCTTTTTCAAGAATAATTTATACTCCGCAGCCCGAGACCACTTTTTACCTGATAAGAAAAGATATTAGTGAACTGGAAAGTATAAAGAGCGCTAATAATATAATTCTTGCAGCTCCTTTGAATTCGGGCTCTCAGACCTCAGGTTATATTGCCAGCATGCTGGACGAGAGCCAAAGGCAGTCGGCAGCTGAGGATAAGCAGTTTGCTTTTAACAGATATAATCTCTGGTCTCAAAATCAGCTTGTAATGATCTTAACCTCCAGGGATATTATTTCTCTGAAGAATAATCTTAAGCGGGATGGACTTCAGTTATACAGCCGTTTTCAGAAACTCTATAGTAAGCGGCTCTATGATAACTTATATAATCCTGAGTTTGAAGACAGGGATATTGAAAGAAAATTCCTGAAAGAATACGGCTGGATGATCTTTGTTCCGAAGGACTTTGAACTTGTGCTTGATAAACCTCAGGATAAATTTATCTGGCTTAGGAGCATGCCTGAAAATGATCTGGCCAAATGGGTATTTATACACTGGATTGAAAATGCTTCGCCTGCATTTCTGAATCCCGATTCTATAGCAAAAGAAAGAGATCAGCTTACGCGCAAATATCTTAAACCTGCCGGAGCTCAGAATTTTGTAAAGATAACAGAAGAATATAATACTATTGCTGAAATGAATTTCCATAAGCATTATGCCATTTCTACACAGGGATTGTGGGAGATGAGCGATAAAACTATGGGAGGCCCATTTATAAACTATACTCTCTACGATGAGAAGTCCCGGCGAATTTACATGCTGGACGGTTCGCTTTATGCACCGCGCTACCTGAAAAAAGGACTCATCCAGCAGCTTGATGTTATCCTTCAGTCATTTCTTACAGAAGACCAGGTAAGCCCTGAAAGAAAACGGGACCTCGGAATTAAAAAGTAATCTTCTCTTTAGTTAAATACCTGTGCCAGATCATAGGGCACCTGGTAGTCAGGCAGATCCGATTTTACTTTGTTAATATACATTCTTGCCTTATCGGCCTTATCAAATTTCATTTCATACAAAGCACGCCTTACAAGCATTGAACCAATAAATCTTTCTATATTTTCCACATAAGGACTTTTAGTCTTAGGAATTCTTATTTTGAAATCAGGGCTGGCCGCAGGGACATAATCATTTGTTCTTACTACCTTAAATAAAAACAAGTCCGGTACAAGTGTATATCCCTCAGGCAGTGCAAACTCGCCTTTAGCCATTTCGTTTTCAACAAGTTCAGGAGCTATATAAATAGTATGCTTATCAATATTGTCTGTAACTAAATGCGTCATAAGATTACGGTAAAGCCTTTCGAGTAATTCAGCACTGAAATTCTCATTACGTTCAAATGGCTGAAGTGCCTTAAGGAACTGTGAAGAATAGGGCTGAAGTTTTGAGTATACTTCAGGACTGTTTCTTCTGATCTGGTTAAAGTACCATGAACGTCTTAAGAGTTCTTTATCTATTACTGTTATATCAGGCCTGTAATTTTCCACCTTTTGAAAATAATATGATTGCGAAACAAAATAGTCCCACTGGTATGATAACACGATGCTGTTTTTTTCAGTTGAAGAAAGGAGGCTTTTAGTATAGTCTTCATATATCTTCAGACCGCTCCGGTTTACATCATTGAAATTTATATAGATCTGCAGGCAGATAAGTACAAATACAGCTGCCATAGGAATATGGTAAGGATCTCCTTCTGGTTTCAGAAGGCTTAAGACCTTCAGTATACCGAATACTGAAATAAAACTTAATGCTATATATGCCAGAAGGAAATACGAATCGATATCAACAATTTCGTAATTGATAGAATAAACTACTGTGGATATAAATGTTATGACAATAAAAATGAAGAACTTTTTCGCTGAAATGAACAGCTGAAAGAGACCGATTAAAACAAGCACCAGTGAAACGATGGCAAACTCGGAGGGCAGATTGGTTATAAAGTAGCCAAGCTGCTTTTTAGCTGCTTCTATTGAAGAGAACATCCAGACCTGGTACTGCCTGCCTGAAATATGCCTAAAGAGTCTTTCAGAATCGACCGGGTTACCCCAGTTCATTATGGGATCCTGTGCCGCTCTTACTGGCAGGTAAGAATAAAGCGCAATAAGTAAGGGGAAGAAACAGAAAAGCATTATAAATATCTTTTTATAAGAAGCTGTAATAAACCTGTTTCTTTCGAAATAAAGATAAGCTGCTCCGGGCAATATCAGGAGAGTTGTCATATGGTTAGAAAAGCAGAGAGCAAGAGCCAGTGAGAATATTATCCAACCTGATATGTCATTAGCATATCTGTCATTAGCCGGACTGCCGGCTTTAAGATAAGCCTTCAGAAGAAAAAATATTACAGTCAGAATAAGAAAAACGTGCAGCGAATAAACTTCGACTGAAGTACTCTGGTTCCAGTAAGTTCTGCTGAAAGCCAGCACGAGTCCGCCTGAAACAGAAGTGATTATTTTTTTTGTTTCAGGAATATCCGTTTCCTTCTGTTTTTCTTTTATAGCAGGAGACTCATGCCTGTCTTTTTTATGTTCTTTTTTCAGATGTTTTTTTGCCGCTGCTTTAATATTTCTGCTTAAGCTGAAGGCGCTGAGATTATCCAGCACCATTTTGGCAGTCATCGTGAAGACAATAACCCCAAGACTGCACCAAAGGGCAGAGAGGAGGTTTGCCATAAAAATTTTAGAAAATGGTAAAGGCAGGCTTAGGAACAAATAGCCGAGCATTGAGAATAAAGGATATCCGGTCGGGTGAGCAATTCCAAGAGTTGACTGAACCGCAGCAAGTTCGCCTGAATCTATTTCGACTACACTGGGAGCAATAGTCAGTAAATAAATAATAAATGAGAAAAGTCCGGTAAATATTGCATAATACTTTTTAAGAATACTCAAGCTGTGCACCTTATGTTTATCTGACTTAAAAAACCAAGATCCGGCGCCTGGCACTGGTAAACGGCTGCCCCCGGCAAACGGCTGATCCTGTCCAAAGGTTATTTTCCGCCTAAGAGCTAACCTTCCAAGCGGAAATTTCCGGTAAACGGTTATTTCGCGTACCAGATATCTTCGACCAGATCTTTGTTTATTTTAGTGATCTTTAATAAAGCGGCTTCAAATTCCTTTTGATCAGCAAATCCGAGTACATTTGAAAGGATCTGCCTCCTGGCTGCGTCCAGCGGAAGTACCGAAGTGGTAATATTAAAGAGTATCTGGAGCTGTAATTCAATAGATTTTAAGAACGAAAAGCCGTTTTTCAGTGCAACAAAACTATGAAATTTCTCTGAAAAATCTAATAAAAAGTTAAGATTTTTAAGTGTGCTTTTGCCGTGAGTTTTATGGAACACTCCGGGTTCAGAAAGAATAATAAACTGAAGGGCAAATTCAATATCCGTAATACCGCCGCGGCTCTTCTTTACATTAAAAAAGCCCTGAAAATTTGACTGTGGTGAGGATTGAACCTGCTTATCTATCTTTTTCCTCATTTCAAGTATATCTGCTTTCAGCTTTTCCTTACTGCTAAGTTCAGTTTTCTGAGCAGCCTTTTCAATCAGGCGGTTAAACAGCAGGCTGTCGCCGCAAATAAATCTTAATTTAGTGTGTGACTGCAGCTCCCATGTCTGTATTCTTTTGTCAATGTATTCCATGTAGTTCTTAATATCCCAGACGAGCTGTCCGCTTTTCCCCTCAGGCCTTAATCTGTAATCAAGTTCAAAAGGACGGATCTTATCCTGAAGCTGAGCTGTAAGTTTCTGAAAATCTGTCTGTATATCAGGGTAATCGTTTAGGTTTTCAGCCACAATTATCAGATCAGCATCTGAAGAAAAACTCATATCAGATGATCCGAAGCTTCCCATCGCGGCTATAAAATATTTATATGGCATTGTCTGCCGGCTGCACGTATCAGAAATAACTTTGCTTAACAGTCTGGCAAGTGAAGAAGAAACCTTATCATGTGTAATAAATCCAAGACTGAACTGAATTGAAAGGATAAAAATGGCCTGCGGAACAGTCAGGTCCTCAGGAGCTCCGGGTTCTTTTATAAACACTCTTCTGCTTAATATCAGGTCTCCAAGCGACCGATCGGTTACAGTCATATCAACAGCTTTCTGGCAGAGTTCGCAGATCTTAAGGAATGAATTAAACAGTGACTTATCTCGGAACTCATGATACCAGATCGAGGGCAGCGGCCTGGTCTTAATTATACGTGCAAAATTATCGAGCACAATATCAGGCGAAGCTGACTCCATAAGGAAATGAATTAACTCCGGTTCAATCTGCTGGAATGCAGAAATGGTTTGTGAATCAAACTGTTTCTGTTCTAAGAGTCCATAGCCGCTCTGAAGGTATTTATAGTTGCTTTGTGACTTTTTCAGGTCTGAAAACTTTATTCCTTCAATGGAATTGTCCTTTGAATTATCTTTTTGTCCTGTTATAGAGATAAATATTTTTCTGACTTCTTTTCGTGTATGCTCTACTTTATTTTGAAAAGCTGAAGAAGATTTAAAGCCCATATAGGATGAAAGCTTATCGAGTGTTTCGCCCGGACCAGGAATAACGTGTGTCTGCGTATCATTCATCAGCTGCAGGAAATGCTCAATTTTTCTATAGAACACGTAGGCTGAAATAAATAAAGCTGTTTCATCACTGCTTAAGAGGTTATGGCTTTCAAGCCTTTGGATTGCTTCAAGAGTATTACCGGTTCTTACATCCTTAAGGCTGCCGCCGTTAAGAAGCTGAAGAGCCTGTACAGAAAACTCGATATCTCTTATGCCTCCTGAAAAAAGTTTTACATCTTCTTTACCTGCAGAATGTTTTTCAATATTTGATTTCATCACAGAAATCTGTTCCAAAGGAGACACGCTGAAAGAGTGAGGATATATAAAGTTCTGGATATAGTTATTGAAAGTATCATATAGCTTTCTGCTGCCGCCGGCAAAGCTCATTTTTATCAGCATCTGTCTTTCCCAGTCCTCACCGCGCGATTCATAATATCTGAGGTAATCTTTAAGTGTCCTGCATAATGGTGAATTGCGCCCATCCGGCCTTAGTCTAAAGTCCACGCGGTATATATAACCTTTATCAGTAATTGTAGAAGATGTCTTAATAAAAAGCAGGGCAGCTTCGTTTAAGATCTCAAAATATTCAAGTTTTCCTGCTGCAGAATTCTTATCAAAAAAAAGAATAAAGTCGACATCCGAACTATAGTTAAGCTCATTGCCTCCAAGTTTGCCAAGAGCGATAAGGCAGTACCTTATAGACTTTGACTTTATTTCATATTTAGTAAGTATCTCGTTATAGCAGAGAAGAAAAAGTTCATCGTTTATTACCCGGGCAAGAATTGAAAGCTGTTCAGTAGTTTTCTTAAGATCATTATTGCCTATGATATCATTTACGCCGATCCTCAAGATCTCACGGCGTTTGATAGCTTTAAGGAAATTTATGCGGGCATTAAACGATTTAAATTTCAGAAGGGAGTCATGAATAAGTTTCTTTAAGTAGACCTCAGAGAGACATCCTTTAAGGTTTTCAGGACTTACAACCCAGTACAGGTATTCGGGATTACGTATAATAATATCAGTAAGGTAGTTGCTGTTGGTGCTTATAGCCGTAACGATCTGAATATAATGCGGGAATCTTACTGCATCGCTAAGGAAAGATACTCTGTCAAAAAGTGAGAAGATGATCCTATGAATATTCGATTCAACTCCGGGTGAATAATATCCTTTTCTGACTTCATCGTTAAAACGAGAAACAAGGATTCCGAAATCCTCAGTTGAAAGGTATCCTGTTGTGGCGGCTTTCAAATCCTTAATTAATGAATCCGATATTCTGTTATCTTTATTTTTCAACTTTATCAGCTTACTCTCTCTTTTTTCTGATATATGGAACTTCAATAAAAGCAAAATTATCCATACAAATTATAAAGCAAATTTGATAATTCAAAAATCTAAAAAAAAATTATCTTTGTATGTAGCGTTTTAGGCTCCCCGTACATCTAATGAACAAACAAAATAAATCTTTATGCATGAAGAGCAAAAACTAATTGAAAGAGTAAGGCGCGGCGATCAGAAAGCTTTTAAAGAGCTATATGATAAAAACGTGGTGCCTCTCTACAGGTTCATGAAACAGTTCTCATTCGATAAACTGCAGGTGGAAGACTGGGTTCAGCGTGCATTTATCAAGTCATACGAGAACATAAACAAATTTGACGGGATCTCACTTTACTCGACATGGCTCTTTAAGATCGCACTTAATGAAATGCGCATGGATTACAGGCGGGCAGGGCTGCTGCATAATATCGAGCTTGAAGAAGTCTCTCATGCTGCCGCATCTGAAGATACTGACTTGCAGTGGAATATGGTCATGAAGGACTGGCTTCAGGAAATTAGCGAGACGAAGCGTATGGTTTTTATTCTTTATGAGGTAGAAGGCTATTCGCATTCTGAAATATCGGATATGCTTGGTATTAACGAAAGCACTTCAAGAACAATATTAACAAGAACCAAGGCCTGGTTGAAAAACAGATGGATAGAAACGGAGAAAGTAAAATGCTGAAAGATAAAGATTTTTATAACCTGCAGGATAATCCTACTGAAAGGCAGAAAAAGCTGATCTGGGAGGAAATAAACAAAAATATAAAACCTTCACGCAAGTGGGCATTTCATATAAGTGATATGAGGAGCTTTTATTATGGCATTGCTGCAGCAGTTGTTTTGTTCTTCCTGTCTGTGGGTGTCTATACAACTATAAGTCAGATGATCTTTAATATGAAGCCCGGAGAGGTAAAACTTGATACTGCTTACCAGTCTGCAATAAAGGAATTTGAAAAGGTAGTGCCTGCTGTTATCTCATCTCAGCCCCAGTCCGGAAATATGAGAGGTTACATAAACTCAAAATGGGAGCAACTGAGGTTACTGGACAATGCAATATTACAGCTCAGAAATGAGATCGGCGGCAGTGATCTTACTCCATTAAAGCAGGCTCGCCTGAGGCAGCTTTATGTCGAAAAATTAAAAGTCCTTCAGGAGATGGTAGATCAGGGGGAGATTGAATTATGAAATACAGAAATATTGTTTTTATTTTATTTGCACTTACATCAGCTGCATTTGCAAGAAATAAAGTAATTGAAAAGCATTTCCAGGTTAAGCCCTCACAGGTTATTCAGTTAAAAGACCTTGATGGGGCAAAAGTATCTATTAAAACCTGGGATAAAGATGAAATCTATGTAAAGCTGAAAGTAAATTTCAGATCCTCAGACGATGAGTATGAAGAAAACGTTATCAAGTCATATGATGTTGTTTCAAATGAAGATGGCCAATCTTTAGTTATTTCGACAAAAAGGATAGGCAACGAAAGCACCTGGTCTCACTTTCTTGGAATTAAGTTCAGGTTTATGTTTTATGAAAGCTCTGATTCTGAGGGAGAAATTTATGTACCAAGACGAAACCCGTTAAACTCATATTTGAGCTACTGTACAATATTGCTGGAGGATATGAAGTCAGAGGTAAGCCTTATAGGCACTAGCAACAAGCTTGCTCTGAGAAACTGTTCTGTGTTAAAACAGGTAGCTAATAATTATGGAGAGACAAGAATTGAAAAAACTTCAGGCAGCCTTTCTCTCAGATCAAAAAGCGGGAACATAAGTGTAATTGACCACGCAGGAGCACTGACGATTGAAGGCGATTATTCAAACATAACATTAGACAGAATAAAGGATAAAGTATCAATAAATTCAGTCAGCGGAAAGCACAATATAAGCAATATCGGAGGCGATCTGTATCTGAATTCCAATTATTCTACAATAAGGATTGAGAATGTAAACGGCTTTACCGATGTAACCGATAAAAGTGGTTCCATAACAGTAAGAAAAACCGGGGGGCTTCAGATAAAAGGGGACTACTCTGATATTGATGTTCTGGGCGTAAGCGGAAAGTCAGGTTCAGAAATAATAATTAAAGGACAGTCGGGGAAACTTAAAATAGAAGATGCGGCAGGGAAGCTGACAATCAATAATCCTTACTCAAGTATGTTCCTTAAAAACATAAAGGGAGATGTTGAACTGAAAGGTACAAGTTCTTCAATAACAGCTGAAAGTATTGACGGCAGCTGGGAATCCTCTACACAGTATTCAAAGCTTTTGGTAAAAGGTCTGTCAGGCAGAAGAGTAAAAGTAATAAATAAAAGTGATCCGGTGACATTTGAGCTGCTTAATGTGCCATCAGATATTGACATTCAGAATGAATATGGCGGTGTCAATATAACTATGCCCGAAGGATTTTCAGGTGATATAAATATGGATGTCGCTTACGGAAAGATCCATTCAAATATTCCGGTAAAAATAAAAGATCTGGGAGGTTCAGCCTACGCGGCTGGAAAAATTGGTTCAGGCAGCGGTAAAATAAAAATTGAGACAAAGTCCTCAAACATTACACTTACACAAAAATAGCTTCAGGAGGATAGAGAATGCCGGGAAGGTATATAAAACTATTGTTTCTCATAGTAATTTTTCTCTCAGCACCTGTTTTTGCACAGCAGGAGGAAGTAGAGACTTCAAACAAGGAATTTAATCCCAGTCTGGATTCCAAAGATTATGATGATTATGGAGTTCACCTTCTGATAAATAAGGGGCAGATGCCAACAATAGAGGTTATTTATGGTATGCCTGAGGCTTCTTTGAAAGGCCTTTCAGGGGAATTGGGAAATAGAGGATCAGCTGAAATAAGAGCCGGATATACGACAATAAGGGAATTTCATAAAAACCTTCATAAGCTGAACCAGAATTTTATATTTTTCAGCGGGGCTGCTAAAGGCTTATATCCTGAAGGATCCGGCAGCGGAAAAACAATTCCGCAGGTATGGCGGGCCGGACTTGGGAAGTTTTACGGCTACGGATATAAGATCCATGAGGTATCAATAACCCCATATACCTCAAACTTAATTGCATGGTCACACATAAGCTTTGGTAATCTTAAAGATAACATGAACCCTCAGGATGCAGAAAGACTGGAATTATACGACAGATCGGTTCGCTTTGGTACGGCAAGTGAAGGAGGTATAAAGCTAAAGTTCGGACAGAACTTTACATTTACCGGCGGATATGAAAAATCAGTAGTTTTTCCGCGTTATATATTCTGGGAACACATGGGAAGTATAATGCTCGAATATTGCGGACTTGCTGCAATTGATCACTTTGTTAAGAAAGTCATAGTGTCTTCTCCTCTTGCAGGACCCATTACTGACTTTGTGCTGAAAAATGCTTTTTCCTATGCCATTTATCAGTTAAGGAAGGATGAACAGGACTGGCCTTTTAACGGGTCTTCTCCTTTAAGCTTTGATACATGGAAAATAGGTATGACATTTATCTTATAAGGTTTTTTAGAATAAACC
>JBLNEL010000160.1:0-4040 GCA_050262615.1 Bacillota bacterium | reverse complement strand
ACTCCACTCCCAAAATACAGGGGATTTGGAAAGTGAAAAAGGTCAGGGGCATGACAAAGACAAAGTTTTTGCTTTTCTGAGAGAATGGTCGCCAAAGAAAAAATCGTAAAGTAAATCCATTTCAGCAATTGAAGGGGCTGTCGGATATATTTTCGACAGCCCCTTTCTTTTATATTTCCTTACTAATTTCCCTATTTGCAAATATATTCTCATATAGGTTTGTCAATTTATACCCGGAGTGAGACGATACATCTTTTATAAACCTGTTAAGATGATATGCATTCCTTACATACTCCAGTATTTCTTTTCTTTCTGAAAGCCTACCTGCCGCCGGTAAAGGCTGTTTTTTCTTTGATATCTCTGCCTGCTGCTGTATTGACAGGTAATTTAGAAGTCGAATTGTAAACATCCAATCGGTCAGCTCTTCAAGGTTTTCCTTACTGTAATACCATTCACCCTGGTAGAAATTTGCTCCAATATACTGACGGACGTCCATATCTGAAATCAGTTTTTCGATAAATGAACTTTCTCTTCTGGTTAATTTTCTGCTTAAAATTGAATTGGTAAATTCCAGCTTAATCTTCTCATTTGCATTCGTTTTCTGATCTGCAGGGGATGTATTGTAAGGGTTATATTTAATAAGTATTCTAATTAAACTAATTACCTGATAAATATCATTCTCTCCTCTGCCTAGTCTTTGGAGTATTTGATGTAATGGTTTTGCAATAAAAAGTTCATCTGCAATCTTAAGACTTGCTGTTGCAACTTCTTCCCCAGGTCTGAGCGCCCCCAGGTTATTAAGCGATAACCAAACTGTATAAATAAGCAGGTTCCTAGGATAATTAGTTTCTCTGCTTAAAAGTACATTTCTCCTGAAATCATTGGTAATAAATTCATTTTCGATAACAAATTTATCATCGGTCAGGATTTCATCCATACCTTTAAGAGCAACAATTCCACTTCTAAAATTATCCAGGATAATCTTGTTTTCGGCATTTCCATTGATTCTGCTGGTTATTTCCTGCAGCAGATCATTATACTTGTTTACAATGAAATTCAGACCTTCACTTATTTTGTCTGTATCTTTTTCTTTAATGTAAATATCGTTTAGAATTTCAACAGATCTGTTCCCAAATAATTCATGATATGCTGCATGTACCGGGGCGAACTTTAATTCTAAACGCATTCTTTCAAGATTATGAACTCCGTTTCCATTTAGTGAATTCCTCAGATTATGGTATTCCCCGGTCTGATCATAAATCTCTCGGAAATCGACTAAGACCTTATACTTAAAGGCTTGCAATTCAAAGTAAAGTCCATTTTCCTGAATTTCTTTCCCGGTTTTAATGTATTCCAGATTTGTAATATGATCCCTGTATACATAATAAAAATTGTCTGAACCATTAATTCCTAACGCATTAGCAATTGAACTGTACGCAAGGTTCTTTTCATCGCCGTTACTCCCGGTAATAAGCTTGCCTGTCGAATGGTTAATCCAGCCCCTGGCTTCCTCAAACTTATTGTTATAAATGACTATTGCACGTTCATTGCCATATTTGTTAGTGTAAACAAAAACATTCTCGTTAATATTTCCATAATTATCCTTAAAATCATAGAACCAGAAATCGTTTACCTGGCTGAACATGTACCTTTTCTTCATAAGTGGAAATATTTCACGCTTATGTCTTTCAACAAGGTTTTCATTTGGAGCTTCATTATAGTAAGCACGTTTATATTCCATACCATATTTTTCTGAAAAACCTTCGATCTGTCCATGCCCAAACATTGGCAATCCAGGCAAAGTAACTAATAAAACAGCAACCCCAAAGTATTTATCATCAGTACCAAATTGTCTGATTGCAGTTTCCTCATCTGGATTGCTCATAAAATTCACATAACGTTTTAAGATCTCAGGATTGAATTCCAGAGTGTTTGTAATTACATCTCTGTATTTTGAGTTTTCTTCTTTCATCATCATATGCATAAAAGCGCTGTTATACACACGATGCATTCCCAGAGTTCGTACAAAATACCCCTCCATTAACCAGAATGCTTCAGCTAATAGCAAGGTATCCGGCATCTCCTCATTTATTCTGTCAACTACTTCTCTCCAGAATTCTTTGGGAAACAATCTATCAAAGTCCTCTTTCCTTAAACCATAATCTGACCTTGATGGAATATCTCCTCCTGTCCCAGGTTGTGGATACCAAAGACGGTGGAAATGCCTTTTTGCCAAAGTCATAGCAGCATCAAAACGTATAATTGAAGTTTTCCTTGCCACATGGAATATTGTCTGTATGACCGCTTCTCTTACATAATCTTTAAGCATATCCAACTGTGCAGTATCGTTCCAGGGCATATTTGTTCCGTCATTACCATGATATATGTATACAACTTCCCCGCTTCTGTTGTCAATTCGCTGGAAAACAACTGCTGCATCAGACTTAGCCCAGTACCCATCCTCTATTCTGATTTGAACTGAAGGGTCGTCTGAAAGGTCAGGTCCGGTGAACGTATAATTTGGGAATGGACTATGATATGATTGAATGAAAAAGTCGGGATGCTCAATAACCCATTTAGAATATATCCCCATATGGTTTGGAACCATATCACTTGCCAGGCGGATCCCTCTTTGTTTGCAACGGTAGTTAAGGTTCTGGAATGCTTCCTCTCCGCCAAGTTCGCCTGCAATAATATAATCATAAATTGAATATGCCGAAGGAACGGCTTCAGGATTTCCTGTCATCTGTTTAATCTTTTGTGAAGCCCTGCTCCTCTCCCACAATCCAATTAACCACAAGCCTGTAAAGTTAAAGGATGCAAGCATGTCAAGTTCTTCATCAGGAATTTGGTCCAGTCTGAAAATCGGGCGATTGTATTTCTTTGACAGCTGATCTAACCATACATAAGCATTCTTAGCTAAAAGTACAACTTGCGGCATCCAATGAACATCCGGTGTAAATTTCTCTGTTTCGAGGTAATCAAGATGAGCATCCTTGCCATATCTGTAACCTGATTTACCCAGCATTAGATAATCAACATCGTCAAGAGCTGATTTGTATTTAGGGACTGTTGTAGGTGCACCCCCACCTCCTCCGAAAGCCCCAAGCCTGTAGTCTTCTTTTATTAAATCCATACTGCTGAGAAGCCGTTCTAAGTACTTTGGATCCAGAATCATTGACCACCGGTTCATAACAAATTTTATTTGTTCCTCAAGACTATCCGGATTGTTTAAAATCGGAGATCTTAAAAGATTAAATATATCCTGATTATCCGGACCATAGGTCTTTTCATTTCCAAAGAATTTTTCAAGCTGAGTTAAAAGGTCGCTGTATACTGTCTTTTGACTAAGATCTGCATCATCAAATAGTTCTTTTAGTGGTTTGTTTGCAGGATTAAAGTTTGCAAAATGCAGCAGTATCAGCTCTTCAAGTGTAATTTCCGCATTGGATCTCTCAGATGTAAATTCATTTAGATATTCGATCGGGTGCAGATTCCCTTTATATATATCCATAGGCGGGAACGTCTCTACAAATCTTACAAGAACTTTCCTGAGATCATCTTCGCCTATATTTCGCCTAAGATGGTTTAGTGCCCTTGTAAAGACATCCGGATTGACTTGTTGTTCATACTGTCTTAAAATGTAGTGATAGATCTCATCTAATAACCCCATTGCATTGATCTGCCCTGTACGTACAGCTTGACCTGCTTCCCGTTTCTCGTTGATCTTTTTTGTAAATATTCTGGAAGCATGAAAGTTAGCAAATATTACATTCCCGTTAGTGGAGAATAAGGTGTCTTCAAAATTATATTTTTCTCGTGCTTCCCTGGAAATGTGGAATTCGTAAACTGGATGGAATATATTCGTCCATTTATCATTTAATTCTTTACTCACTATATAAAGGTTTATTGAAGATTGACCTTTCTTTGTTTCCATTGATTTCCTAGTAAATTAAAAGTTAATCCTGATAATAGCTTATTTTATTAGCTCCCCGCAGAGAGAACTTCAGGTTTTAATTAATAAATCTGCCCTGAATCTT
>JBLNEL010000159.1:0-4211 GCA_050262615.1 Bacillota bacterium | reverse complement strand
CTATGAAGAATATACTTTATTTTATCAGGCTTATTAAAGGTCTGTTCGTCAGACTTAAACTTCATGTTGTTTTCGGACCGTTTTCCTGGTTTCTGGAAAACCTGCTATACCTTTCGAGGTTCTCTAAATGGAAAACTACTACCCCGGCGCCGGCTTTCAATGACTTTTTTAACAGCAAAGTTGACTATAATAACCGGTATAAATTGTACCAGTATATTCTTGAAAAAGAACAGCTTGATAAAGAGATAAACTATGTTGAGTTTGGTGTGGCACAGGGACATTCTTTCAGATGGTGGATGAAAAACAATGCTCACCCGGAGTCGAAATTTACAGGGTTTGATACTTTTACAGGTCTGCCGGAAGATTGGAATTTCCTATTTAAAAAAGGATCAATGGCTGATAAAGGCAGAATTCCTGAGGTTGAGGATAAAAGAGCTGCATTAAAAGCAGGATTGTTTCAGGATACTCTTCCCGGATTTTTAAATGAGTTCTGCACTGATAAAAGAAATGTCATTCATATGGATGCTGATCTTTATACTTCCACTTTGTACGTTTTGACTTCTATTGCCCCTTATCTTAAGAATAATGACATAATTTTATTCGATGAATTTTTTGTGCCTACAGGCGAGTTTAAGGCATTTACTGAATTCGTTAATTCTTATTACCTGAAGTATGAAGTAATAGGAGCAATTAATAATTATCTGCAGATTGCAATAAAGATCATAAAATAAATATTTATACAGGTTTATATTAAAGCTTTGAAATCAGACCAGGCGGTACTGATCTCAAAGCTTTTTTTTTAATACTGCGGAATCTTCTGAACCACTGATTTATCCTTTATCTTCCTGAACAGATAATTTCCTCTTACCTTTCTGGCAAAACCCATTGTGTTTGTATTAGGGAAAATACCTATCCTTCTGATCTGAAATTTATCTTCATGAAGGCCTAAAGGACCGCTGTCGGTTGCAATGCCGTAAGAGTACCCGGCTCTCCTTACGGTTTCCTTTATTGTTTGGTTTAGCCTGCCGTAAGGATATGCGAAAGCTGTGACTTCATTATTTAATCTTTCAGTTAGTATTCTTAAAGGTTCTGTAATTTCACATTCTAATTTTTTTTCATCAAGAGCCGTAAGGTCAGGATGGGTCATTGTGTGAGCCCCGAAAATAATTCCATTCTTCTGCATTTCCATAAGGTCTTTCTTATCCATGAACCTGAGCCTGGGTTCACCGGACAAGTCATGATCCCACTTATTGTAATCAACTCCGGTTACCAGAAAAATTACTGCTTTGAATCCATATTTTTTCATTATCGGAAATGCATAGAGATAATTATCTTCATATCCGTCATCAAATGTAATAATAACATATTTTTTTCCGTCAAATCTGTTTACCTTCATGGCCTCACTGAAATCAAGTGTACGATAGCCATGATCACTTAAATATTTCATATGTTTTTCAAACTGATCTGCAGTAACATAGATCCCATGTTTGCCTTTTTCGTCCTTCGATTTTATTACCCTGTGATACATCAGGACCGGGATCTCATATTTGTGATACCTTACAAGCACGCTCTGATAGATGTAGTCAATTCTCTGAACAATCCTGGTAATATCAAATTCTTTTTTTACTGTTTCTCTTACAATTGAATGACATTCCTTATGCTTAAGCCCCTTTTCGATATCTTTCAGCAGCTTCTCAAAATCAAACACCTTTTCATATTCGGCCATATCACCGAAATTTGTTTCAAGTGCAAATCTTAAATTTTCTGGCTCAATCAATCCGATAATTGTAGCCTCTCCGGCTGCGATTGTAGGTCTGCCGCAAAGAATTGATTCAATGGCTATTCGGCCCGAGCCTATTACAACATCAGAACAGCATATATGCTCTTTTATATTATTGAAATACCCTGTAAATTCGAAGTCATCAGTGAAACACTTAAATCTTTCCGGAATTTCCTGTCCGCCGATTACCCTGATGTGCACATCCCCGAAGCGGTCTCTATTGTTTTTTATATTTTCCAGCACCTGAAACGCCAGTTCCCCTTTGGGCCCGGAAAGGCGTGTTATGTAGGTAATGGTCCTTTTGCCCATCTTGGGCTTTCGGGACTCATCAGAAGATATGTCAAAACCATTTCTTAGTACTTCAATTTTATGTTCACTGACACCAAGGTGGTTTACCACCTGCTTTTTTATTTCCTCACATACTGCTATAGTATAATAGCCGAATCCTTTTATTATTTTTCTTGACAGAAATGTTGATTGTCTTCCGTGAACAGTTGTAACCAGCGGTATTTTTGAAATTTTGCAGGCAAATGAGGATACCCATGCCGAAGCTCTTGAATGGGCATGTACAATATGAATATTATTCTCACGGATCAGCCGTGAGAGTTTTTTTACGTTCTTTATACGGCTTAAAAATGACCTGTCTGATAACCTCATGGGAATGTAATGCGCATTGGTCTGCTTTGTCAGTGTATCTGAAACAATAATAACGTTATGTCCGTTATTTATTAACTGATCAGCAATAGTAACAGCATAGACCTCTGCGCCGGTCACTTCCCGCTGAGAAAGAGTCATTAGTATATTCATAAAGTAAAAAAACAGATTGTTATTCTTTTGTGATTTTTCCTAATTTAGGAAAAATCTTTTGTATAGAAAAGCAGTTAATTATATTAATTTCAGATTTTGTTTAAACCCGACAATAAATCTGGAACCAACTCCTTTTTCTGTTTCTACTTTTATGTAAGCATCATTGAGCTCAATATATTTCTTTACAAGTGCAAGTCCCAGACCGTTACCTTCGAACCGCCTTGTATAACCAGTCTCTTCCTGCGAGAAAGGATTGAACAGCTGCGGCAGGTATTCCTTTGAAATTCCAATACCGGTGTCGTTTACTTCAATCCTGATTTCTTCAGAATCTTTGTCTTTATCCAGTATGACTTCTACCTTTCCGGATTCTGTAAATTTAATAGCATTGTCAATCAGGTTTGTAAAAATCTGTCCTACTGTGTAATTATCTCCTGTAATAACAGCTGTTGAGGCTTTTTTATGGAATACCAGCTCAAGATTTTTCTCTTTTGCAGATGGCAGCAGTTCCATTATTACTTCGTCAAGTATCTCTTTTGAAAGGTCTATTTTTACCGGATTTACTTCGTAGCTGCCTGCCTGAAGCTGCGACATGTTAAGTATTAGATCAATTGTTCTTATAAGCCTTCTGCCTCCGCTTTCAATGTAACTGAAGACAGGCCTGAACTCCTCAGATACTTTATCTTCTGTCTCAAACCTGAGAAGTGATGTAAAGTTAAGTATTGAGTTTATTGGTGTCCTTATCTCATGCGACATCTGTGCTAAAAAGTCCGACTTTAACCTTTCTGACCTCTCTGCCTTCTCCTTTGCCAGACGCAATTCATCTTCAGCTTTTATCCTTTCTGTAATATCCCTTCCGGTTGAGACAAAGTGAGTTATATTTCCATCTTTATCTTTTAACGGAGTAATAGTCTTTTCTTCATAATACAATTCCCCGTTTTTCTTTTTATTTATTGTTATTCCGAGGTGGGATCTTCCAGATAATATCTTCTCCCAGATAGCTTTATATACAGAATCCTCATGCAGTCCTGACTTAAGTATCCTGGGTGTACGGCTGATCCAGTCCTCTTCAGTAAATCCAGTAAGGTCTTCAAAAGCTTTGTTTACATATTCAATGTTGCCGTCTTTATCTGTGATAATTATATGATCTGCTGCCTGCTCAACTGCACTGGAAAGTTTTCTGATAGCATCTTCTCCCCTTTTACGCATAATTATCTGTGCAAGAGAACCTGAAACAACAGCTAAGAACTCCGCTTCTTTTTCATCTTTGCCCTGGCCTTCCTCAGTATAAATATTCATTACACCGATGGTCTCGCCATTTACATTCATCGGAATGCAGTACTGTCCGTAGAGCTGCATGCCACTGATATTTTTTGTATGGCGTTCATCAGTCTTTTTAGCAAAGAGCAACTCTCCGCTTTCAGCTGCCCTGCCGCAGATGCACTCGCCTGACTGCACAACAGCACATTTCTCCCTGATCTCCGGTTCAATATTGTTATAAGCACGCAAAAGCAGGTGACTGCCGTTTTCTGCTCATAAGAAAATACAACCGGCACATTTTTTTGAAAATCCAGTTGAATCCAGTATAAGCTGAAGCGACTATTCAAGTATTTCTTCCAGCGGAATA
>JBLNEL010000158.1:0-6015 GCA_050262615.1 Bacillota bacterium | reverse complement strand
ATAAACAGATTTATTCTGCACCCAGCTTAATTATTCAAAATCAAGGTCCCACAGGAATTAGGACTTGATAAGAATTATGTAGACTTTGCTATTATTGAAAAAATTCTGATCTGGTGACCTGAAGCCAGTTCTCAGATATTGTAAATAGAAGAATATAAAAAGCCTTCTGCGAATGAAAACCCCTTTGTATTTACTTCCCAGGTCTTTCCCTATTTCAATTTCCTGTTGGTATCAAAAGATACATTAATTGCTTAACCCATAAAAGCATCTTTCTTTTTACCCATAATTGTACCTCTTAAATTTCATTTTTTACTTGATATCAAAATATAGCAATGGAATAATACGAGCTAAAAAAATATGTATTTTGATATGGAACTTTATTACTTAAGTAGATTCCCGGCAGTGAATTCAGAAGGATCTTTAAAAATCATCTGTAAAACTTTACTTCAATTGAATTGTTTAACAAAACTTACCCTACTGGCAGTATAAAAATAATCTCTCCTGTAAAACTTTCAAAACTTCTTCCGGCACTTCCCTGACCATGATATCCCCTCCCAGGAAAAGCATCCAATTTGTTATTTCGGTTAATTCTTCGGGCTTGTTAACATTGATAAAGGTCCTTAGAATGGCTGTGGTTTGGTAAGGATTCGTATAGGAAATTGAAACCTTTAAAGGATGGTATTTTTTGAATTGGGCAATGGCTTTGTGGCCAAGCTCAAGGACAAGGTTGAACACTTCTTCCTGCTTGCTTAGTTTTTCTAAAATCTTTTTCCTGCCTAATCTCTTTTTCATCTCGCAGGGCCTGATATCCGTGAGGTGGTCCACTTGAAAAATCTGCTTCTTTTCTTCCCTTAAGTCAAAGCCTTCAATCAGCCAAAGCCCTTTTTCATGATAAAGGTGCAGTAGGTAAATTGAATAGGACTTTATTATCTTCTCTTCTTCTATAGTAATCAATAAATAGTTATCCGAAAGAAGGATTTGAATGAGTTTTTCCAGCATGGGATGAGGAATGTCTGAAAGCTCAAGCAGGTCGGGATTGTAGGGATTGGTCCCTTCAAAAATCAGGATTTGATTTAAAAGAACAAGCTCCTCCTGCTGGTTTTCCGAGATAAGTCCCAGCAATTTTTCAGCTAAGGAATGACGGCTCTTTAGAAAGGGAAGCTGTTGATTCCTTGTAGCCATAAAGGCAATAAAAAGTGCTTTGACCTCACTGTCGGTAAAGCGGACAGCGGGCAGAACTGAGTTATGCATGACAAAGTAACCACCATCCCTTCCAACTTCAACGACAAGCGGAACCCCCAGTGCCTCAATTTCTCTTATATCTCTGATAGCTGTCGAACGGGAAATGCTAAATTCCCGCATGATTTCAGAAATTGTAAAGTGGGCGCGGTTGTTGATATACCTCATGATTGTATTAATCCGTTCAACTTTTTTCATAGGGCCTCCTAAACAGTATCATTTTTCGACATGATTTATGGGTATTATATATCTATCAGGTAAAGAACACAAGTCACTTGATTAATTTAAAATGGAGGAAGGTTTTGAATATGGCAGATTATACTCTGGAAGAAAAAGATAGCTTTACAGTTGTAGGTTTTGGAATTGAGCTTAAAAGCAATTACACAGACTTTGCTGGCTTAAACAAGGAAAAGTCAGACTTTTGGCAGGCAGTCAGCCGGGATGGAAGGCTTGACACCTTAAAATCCATAGCAGCAAATGACTACATTTTTGCCGTGAACGAAGCTGTGAATAACAAGATGATGCATTATGCCGGCGTCGTATCAGAGGCATCAGCACCAGAAGAAGCCAGAGCTATCCAATTTCCCAGGGGGGAATACCTGGTTGTTAAAGGTGAAGGGAAGACGGCTGATGAATTGAATAATAAGCTTTCTGGAATTGCCTTTAGTCAAGTATTGCCGGAAGAAAAGAATTTTGCCTATGTTGGCGGGCCAAATACAATGGTTGAAATGGGACAGCGAAACGGCTTAATTTTTGGTGAAATGTGGATTCCTGTTGTTAGGAAATAAAGAGGGAATGGGGGAATGGAAATGTCTTATAAAGTTGATTTTAAAAATGTGTCTGTGGTTGGTTTAGAGTCTTCACCTGTAGCAGAAGCACTTGCTGGTTTACGTGCTAATGAAGCCCGTTACTATATGAACAAATACAAGCATGAATTTACAGTTATACCTGCTAGCGAAAGCCAGGAGACCCTTGATTATGTGAACCGAATTTTGAGAGAAGAGCGTAATATTGAGTTTACGGCAAAACCTCTGGAAACGTCGCGTTTTCAAGTGGAAAACATCAAATGTGCATATATCTTTTATGAGGATGGCCTTGCGGTCAATGTCATGTATACGGTTGATGACCCTAAGAAGCGAGCAGTTGGTTTTAAACTTTCTGAGGGAATGGAGGTACCAAAGGAGTTGGAAGGGAAATTCAAGTTTGCCAGGCAAAAGTCCATACTAGCCGGAACAATTCGTGGCTCATTTTTTGTAATTAAAGGAAAGTACTAGCATAAGCAATCACAAGTATATGAATCCAGCTATTTTCGTGTTTGGTCGTTCTTTATGCATGGGGATTTCTTCCTTGGCAGTTTCTGCTTTGCCAACAAATTTATGATGCCTGTTACAGCACTTCACCAGTTAATATTCACTAACAACCAGAACTACATATCCATATGTAGTTCTGGTTTGACTATGGCTGCACTGGCGCTGCTCAATAACCATCTAAACATCGTGCCTGATACGTTTATACATGCATTTTTCATGTTCCAACAGCCACTGTTTTCTTGCAATTCCACCGGTATAGCCTACCAAGCACCTATTAGCCCCAATTACCCTTTGGCATGGTATAATTATGCTTATAGGATTCTTGCTGTTTGCATTTCCAACTGCTCTTGCTGCTGTTTTCTTGCCTATCATGACTGCCAATTCAGTAGTTATTATTTGCAGAACACCAATAGGGAATTATAATATCCGTAATATAATTTGCTCATATCATTCTACACTCTTTTAACAAGGCAATTATAGCAACCTGGTTTAGCTTTATGAGTGTGAATATACTCTACTTCTTTATTATCAAAAATTTCATCTATCATTTCCCTCAAATTTACGCCTTCTGTAACCCTCGCATCTACCATCATTGAGTCAATATTGTAGCCGCGTACAGAAAAAGCAAAAATACCATCTCAACATGCGTGAGAATAAAATATCTATACAATTAAGCAAAAGGTTATTATTAACAAACTTTTAGCTTAATCTTCCCCCGCGGGTTAGTAACTGCACTTAATACATAGTTAGATTATATTTTTTTATATATTCTCATTGCAAAGATATAAGCAACAACTATTATTGCTATGCACCAAGCAAGGGCAACCCATATTTCATTTCCTACCGGTCGGTTTGCTAATAAGTTACGAATTGCTTCCACTATAGGAGTTACAGGTTGATTTTCCGCAAAAACACGTACTGCTGAAGGCATAGTATCAGTTGGCACGAAGGCAGAACTGATAAAAGGTAAGAAGATAATTGGGTAGGCGAATGCACCTGCCCCATCTGGCGTTTTTGCAGCAAGTCCAGCAATTGCAGCAATCCAAGTCAAAGCAAGTGTAAATACCCCAAGAATTCCGAATACCGCTAACCATTCCAAGATTCCTGCTGAAGAACGGAAGCCCATTAATAATGCTACAAGTATAATAACCACTACAGAAATTCCATTAGAGATTATTGATGTTAATACATGTCCCCATAATACTGTAGAACGAGCGATGGGCATAGAGTGAAAACGTTCAAAGATACCACGCTGTTTATCTATAAACAAACGGTAAGCTACATATGCAATCCCGCTGCCAATAGCCATTAACATTATACCTGGTAATAGATAATTAACATAATTTTCTGTACCTGTTTGGATTGCACCACCAAATACATAAACGAATAATAACATCATTGCAATTGGTGTGATACAAACTGTAATAATAGTATCCATACTTCTAAAAATATGACGCATGGAACGTCCAAACATAACACTCATATCTTTGAAAAAATGCTTATTTGCAGCTTCCATTTATTTCTCCTCCTTTTTACCAATGATTGTCAGGAATATTTCTTCTAATGTAGGTTGTTTCTCAACATATTCAACCTTTGCAGGTGGAAATAATTTTTTCAATCCCTCCAGTGTATCCAGAGCAATGATCTTTCCCCCATGAAGAATAGCGATTTTATCTGCAAGCTGTTCTGCTTCCTCTAGGATTTGAGTAGTTAAGAATACTGTAGTTCCTGCTGCTGTTAGCTCTTTTACAATCTTCCAGACTTCCAATCGTGCTTCCGGATCAAGACCTGTTGTAGGCTCATCCAGGAAAATAATCTTTGGATTTCCCATAAGACTCATTGCTATATCAATTCTTCTTTTCATACCTCCGGAGTAAGTACCCACTCTGCGGTCTGCAGCCTCTGACATACCGAAACGATTGATTAACTCATCTGCTGCTTGCTTTGGATTTTTAAGATGTCTAAGTTTTGCTATCATTTGAAGATTTTCACGGCCAGTCAAAATTTCATCAATAGCAGCGAACTGGCCAGTAAGACTGATAGAACCTCTAATGTCCCCTGGATTTTTTTCAATGTTAAAACCATTGACCACAACACTTCCTGCATCTGCTTTAAGCAAAGTAGCCATGATTCTAATCATGGTTGTTTTTCCTGCTCCATTTGAACCTAGTAATGCAAAGATACCTCCCTGCTCTACTTCAAAATCTACTCCTTTGAGTACTTCTACATCTTTGTAAGCTTTCTTTACCCCTTTGATTTGTATGATATTTTTTTTCATTTTCTTTTCCTCCTTTACAATTTAGTAACCTTACTCAAATCTGCATCTAACCCTTTCAATGCAGTTTAAGTAGTTATCATAAAAAAAGAGCCGACAACTGTGATTTCACTCACGGTTATCGGCTCTGCGTCTTTGCGTCTGGCTCTTTGATAACTGATATACTCAGCTGCTTTACATTGATTATCTTTTCCTGTTTACACTTTGGGCAAAATAGCGGGAAGTTTTCAAGTACCGTATCAACACCAATCTTGACCCGTGTTTTGCTGCCACACACCGGGCATAATATCCACTCGTATTTACACACTCTACCATCCCCTCACTAGATGTTTTTGTTGACCACTGTCATTTTAGTGCCTGCAAACATTAAGCTGCTTTTCAATGTACTCCATCTTTGCGGAAAGCACAGATCTTTCACTTCAATGCTTTTTCCACCCCGATATCTCCTCTTTTACTTTGTTTTATCCGTAACCTTTTTCATGGTCGTGTTAACTTCCTGGCCAACAGATTCTTGATAGATGTCAGCATAAGTTTTTGAATCTTTGATTAGATCATCGCAAAAATCCGCCACATCACTGCCTGTCACTTCGAGCACACCTTTACCTAATGCTGCCCCCTCTTCAAAAAGATCGATAATCCCAGAGAGCAAACCTATCCCTTCAGTTAGCTCAACAGGTCCGACCTTGAAAAGATATTTTTGAATCTCTTTATAAACAATCTGATAATCTTTAGGGAGCGCTTTGATACGCGCCACGTGGGCTCGCCACTCTTTTTTGCCTTCGATGATATCCTGTATTCTCATTTTATCCTCCTATTTACCTAATTTTTTAGCGATATTATTGTTGAGCTGCTTGCGCCACTTGTCGCGATAGGACTTTGCCCCTTCTTCACCGGCCAGTGCTGAGCAGAAGCCTTTGATATCGTCACCCAAAACCTCTTCGACACTCTGGCCGTCTGCCGCCGTTTCTTCCAGCAGTCCAAGCACACCGTCAAGTATTGGCATGAGGTTACTGCCGGTTAAATCTGAGTGAGGCCAAAGATTGGCTTTAACTTTTTCCCATGCCGCTTGATAATCATCCGGCAGCTTTTTGGCTCGCGCTTCAAAAGTTTTCAATTCTTTAGTCATGTCGCTTCCCGTAATCTTCTCCCAAAAATTCATTATTTTTCTCCTTTAACTCGTTAATTTTCGAC
>JBLNEL010000157.1:0-7040 GCA_050262615.1 Bacillota bacterium | reverse complement strand
CGGGTAAAATAGAAATTTCAAACATTGAAGATAACCAGAATATAAGCCTCAACAATAAAATTGATGGACCGGTTCTTCATGCTTTAACGAACCATAATTTTTTCCCCCTTTCTAACATACGCGGCGATCAAAACTTTGGATACACTTTCTTCGAAAGTGAGCTGACAGATATTTCAGTAGAAAATGCTAAAAAATATGAAAAAGTAATTGGAGGTTCTTCATATAACCGAGACAAAATGCTTGAAAAGGGAATTAATAATGTTGATTATCTGGTCCAGGGAATTGACCCGGAGATATTTTATCCCGGTGAGATTCAGAAAAACAATGATCTTTTTATAATCTTTTCAGGCGGAAAATTTGAATTAAGAAAAGGCCAGGACCTGGTTCTTAAAGCCGTAAAAATAATGCAGCAGAAGTACTCTGATGTAATCCTTATCAATTCCTGGTATAATCTCTGGCCTGAGACAATGGATACCATGGCAGCTTCCAGATTTATTAACTATGAAAGAAAAGGAGAAAACTGGCAGCAGTTTATGGTAAACCTTCTGCGCGTAAATGGAATAGATGGCGATAGGGTTTTTACACTTCCTTTGACACCGAACGAGAAAATGCGCGATATATACTTAAAAAGCGATATAGGTCTTTTCCCTAATAGATGTGAAGGCGGAACTAATCTTGTCCTTATGGAATACATGGCTTGCGGTAAACCGGTAATTGCTTCTTATAACAGCGGACATAGAGATATAATTACTCCGGAAAATTCTCTTATGCTTAAAAATATGAGCAGCTTAAAGCTGACTGATGCCGAAAACAAAATAGTTTGTGATTGGGAAGAGCCGAACCTGGATGAAATAGTCGACCAGTTGGAATATGCCTATAAAAATAGAGCTAAAATAAAAGATCTGGGAATCAATGCAGGTAATTATATGAAGAATTTTACCTGGACTGATACAGCTCTTAATTTGCTTAAAATAATTAATGAATGATTTTAGATTTTAATAGAAACTATAACAATTAAATTTGTAAATGAATATGAGTAATCAAAACCCGGTTATATGGCTTGCATATGCAGCATATCCAGTTACAACAGCTGCTTATTTTGAACGGTCCCTCAGGAGAAGCAACCGCGTAATTACATTCGGGCCTACTATTTCCGAAACGCTGATCAAGAACTGGCAGCTTGAGAATATGAAAGTCCCGGTTAAGCCTCATGATATTGTAACAGGTCCAACTCCTGATATAGTTGATCTGCTGGGAATCGCGGGCCGAGAAAACCAGCCTGATCTTTTGCTCTGGGTTGAATCTATAAACGGGTTTTTCCCGGAAAACCTGCATAAACTTAACATTCCTAAAGCGTGTTACTTTATTGATTCACATATTAGTCTGGCAAGGCATTTGGATTTGGCCCGTCATTTCGATTTTGTCTTTATTGCCCAGATAGAATATATAGAAGAATTTAAAAAAGCTGGAATAGAAAATGTCTACTGGCTGCCTCTGGGTTGTGATCCGGAAATCCATTCATCAGGATCTGATAAAAAGCTATTTGATGTTGGTTTTGTTGGTTCACTTGGCGATCCGAATGAGCGTAGATATAAACTTCTAAAGAGAATTGAAAGCAGGTATCAGCTCGCCTATAAACGCTGCTTCTGGGATGAGATGTCTGAGCATTTTTCGCAATCGAAAATTGTATTTAATAATGCTATCCGCAATGACCTTAATATGCGGCTTTTTGAGGTTATGTCTACAGGTTCGTTTCTGCTTACTGATTTAGCGCTCAACAGCGGACAGTCTGAAATGTTTTATGATGGACAGGACCTGAGTATTTATAATGATAATGATATCCTCGATAAAATAGAGTATTATCTAAGAAATGAAAATCTTAGAGAAAAGATTGCTCAAAGAGGTCAGCAGATTGTTCACAATGCGCATACCTATACTCACAGGCTCGAAGAATTACTGAAAGTAAGTCTTTATAACCAGAAATCAACTCCGGATCCTCTCGAATGGAGAGAAAGATCTGAGCAAAATACATCAATAAGTATCCCTGTAAATATGACACAAAAACCACAACCCCAAAGGAGTTTCGTAATTCCTGTATTGGATATGTCTCCGGCTAGTCCATATAATATTGTAAAATTACTGGATGACCTTTCTGAAATTGAAGGTGACGTAATAATTATTTTTAACTCTCTGGAGATGGCTCAAAAGCTGAAAGATCATCCAAGAATAGATTACTATGCAGTAATGAACGAAAACGTAGGAGTTTCCCGTGCATGGAATATAGGACTGAATATGTCGCAGACTCCTGTGACTTTTATACTTAATTCCGATCTGCACGTTGAAAAAGAAACTGTCGAGATTTTAGACAATGCACTTAATGAACTGGAAGGCGCTGCAATTGTCGGCCCTCAGGGATCTTACTTTAATTATGATTCCGGTGAGGATATCCAGTACTTTGATAAAGGAAGTTTTAATTATCCGATTGTTGTAGACGCAGTATCCGGATTTTTCTTTGCTGTAAAGACTGAGTATTTCAATAGCGGCATTCTGAAGTTTGATAATCAGTATACTCCTTGCTATTTCGAGGAATGGGACTTGGGCCTGCAAATAAAACTTGTTAATCTTAAGTCATACATAGTCCCTGCAGTCGGATATGAACATGAATGGAGCGGATCAATCAGAGCTTTAAGAAAGATCCGCTATATGAAAAAGGAAGAAACAGCAGGTGAAATACTTGAACGCAATAAAAAACTCTTCCGGCAGAAATGGGACTATTTAAGAAAAGAATTGTCAGATAAGGAAGACATCTTTACAAGCCTTTGGGTTGACTCGCTGTGCAAGAAGGCTGAAAGACTAATAGAGTTCAATATGACTGCGGATGCTGCTAAATATTTTAAGCAGGCTCTTAATCTTTATCCGGATAATAAAAATATACTTTCTTCTTTGGGAGTATTAGAGTACAAAAATAATAATCTTGAAGAGGCATTAGCTTACTTCTCAAAAGTTCAGGAGCTTGATCCTGATTTTCAGTTATCAGGTCTTGAGACCGAAACATCAAACGTTGAATATGAAATAGCTGAAACTGAAGCCGATGATACATTAAAGTTTGAGGAATACTACGAAAACCCGCGTCCGGAAATTCAGCAGTTGATAAAACCCGGTGCAGGAAAAATTCTTGATGTCGGCTGTGGAAAAGGTTTAATGGCTTCAGAACTTAAATCAAAGTTGGATGCCGAGGTGTGGGGAATAGAAATTGTAAGACAAGCAGCAGCAGCTGCTGAAAAAAGATTGGATAAAGTGCTCTCTGGAAGCATTGAGGAAAACTTAAGACATCTGCCCGATTCTTATTTCGATACTATTATATTTGCTGATGTATTAGAACACCTGACAGATCCAACTTCAGTGCTTAAAAATATCAGAGCAAAGTTAGCAGATAATGGTCAGATCATTGCAAGTATTCCTAATGTAAGATTCTGGTCAGTTGTTAAAGGTCTTCTGGAAGGCAATTGGGAATATCAGGAAGCTGGCATTCTTGACAATACACACCTCAGATTCTTTACGAAGAGTTCAATTGCATCAATGTTTGAAAAAGCAGGATATTCAATTATTAATTTATATTCAATGAGAGTAGCCGATCAGGATATTCCGCAGCAGTTACTTTCAACAATGACAAACTCAGGAATAAATGTTTCTACATTAAATGATGAATCAAAGGATTTTCAGTATCTGGTAAGAGCTGTTAGTCATAATAAAAATTAATTAAAAAAATTATTTAAAAATATTGTTAAAACCCTAAACTATAGAAATCCAATGCCGATAATAAACTTAGAAATACAACAAGTGAGTTTGTCGAGCATGGAGGCTCGGCAAGGTAACCTAACAATTTACACGGAGGTAAATCATGTCATCGTTCAGAATTAACACTAATATTGGCGCATTAAACGCCTACAATGCTCTTGCAAAAGTTAATGCAGACACTTACAAAGCTCAGTTACGCCTGGCAACACAGAAGAGAATTAACTCAGTTGCAGACGATACATCAGGTTTTGCAGTTGGTAAATCATTAGACCAAAAAGTAAAACTGATGGAATCAGCTCAGCGTAACGTAGGTTCAGCAAAGGATATGCTCTCTACTGCTGAAACACAGCTTATCAGCGTTAAAGACCTGATCACACAGATCAGAGGTAAAATTGCAGATTCAACAAATGCTGCTTCTGATAACGTAAAAGTCTCTGGCGATATCAAAGCATTGGCTAGTGAAATAGCCACTATATTTGGTACAACTAAGTTCAATGATACAAACTTGTTAGTCTCTGGCTCATCAGCTATGACAAATGGAACTACATTTACATTCCAGACTGGCGCTGATTCAGTTAACGATAAGTTTGATATCAACTATGTTGCAAATGCCAGCGGTACGCTTTCAGGAAACACAACATTGACAACTGCTTCTTTTACAATCAATAACGTTGGAACAGCAGCCTATGCAGCTCTTACTCAGTCTGCTTCAGTCGGTACAACGGCTTCTTCAATTGGTTCTTTGACTGCTTTCCTTAACACTTTTGAAAGCACAGTTGACTCTTCACTTGCAAGCATTGGTAACTACAAGCAAAGACTTGATATTAAAGATGATTTTCTAACTTCAGCAATTGCAAACTCAAAAGCATCAGTATCAAGACTCTTTGATGCAGATATGGCAATGGAACAGCTGAATGCAACAAAGGGCTCAATCGGCGCTCAGGCAGCAACTGCGATGTTATCTCAGTTGAACTCTGCTCCGCAGAACATTATGCAGCTCTTTAGATAATAGTGTTAATTTCATGCATTGAATTGGGAATATCCTTTTGGGTATTCCCAATATCCTTCAAAATTTTAATTGGAATTTTTCGTCCCTATATTTATTTGCCTGATCAAAAACTGACCTGCTTTTATTGTGTCAGTTGAAGACGTGCACGCATAATTTGTCGTGCGCTAAATTTTAGTCTGTTATAGCTATACATCGCTATTCGATTTCAATAATAAAAAAAGGTAAGGGACAGATCTGCTGATTCAAAATAAAATGATATTAGAAAAGTTATTTATTTAATGATACTGTGAATAGATTTTGTATAATCCTATTACGGCTAAATTTATTTGAATTACGGTCGAATATATAATAGGTTTTTATTGATGCTTTTTTATCTGGCATGGAAGCCAGGTATATCAATAAATAAAACACATGGAGGTAAAACATGTCGTTCAGGATCAACACTAACATAGGCGCGCTTAATGCCTATAACGCATTAGCAAAAGTTAATGCAGACACTTACAAAGCTCAGTTGCGTTTAGCAACACAGAAACGAATTAATTCAGTTTCTGACGATACTTCAGGTTTTGCAGTTGGTAAATCATTAGACCAGAAAGTAAAACTGATGGAATCAGCTCAGCGTAACGTAGGTTCAGCAAAGGATATGCTCTCTACTGCTGAAACTCAGTTGGTTAGTATTAAAGATCTGGTAACTCAGATCAGAGGTAAAATTGCAGATTCAACAAATGCTGCTTCTGACAATACCAAGGTTTCTGGTGATATTAAGGCTCTTGCTGCTGAAATTGGTAACATTTTCAGTACAACAAAGTTCAACGACACAAACTTGTTAGTCTCTGGTTCATCAGCTATGTCCAATGGAACAACATTCTCTTTCCAGACAGGCGCTGATTCAGTAAGTGATAAGTTTGATATTAACTTTATCCAGAATTCAAACGGAACATTATCAGGAAATGCAACATTGACAACTGCTTCTTTTACAATCAATAACGTTGGAACATCAGCCTATGCAGCTCTTACTCAGGCAGCTGCGGTTGGTACTACTGCAGCAGCAATAGGCTCATTGACCGCATTCCTCAATACTTTTGAGAATACGATCGATTCTTCACTGGCTTCTGTTGGTAACTACAAGCAAAGACTTGACATTAAAGATGACTTCTTGACAGCAGCAATTGCAAACTCAAAAGCATCAGTATCAAGACTCTTTGATGCAGATATGGCAATGGAACAACTGAATGCAACTAAAGGTTCTATCGGTGCTCAGGCAGCAACTGCGATGTTATCTCAGTTGAACTCTGCTCCGCAGAATATTCTGCAGCTCTTTAGATAATAGTTCTCTTTAGAGGTGCTCTTTAAGTATTAATGATCTCTCAATCCTCCCGGCTTTTTTGCCGGGAGGATCTTTGAATATAAAATTTTACAAATGAGGAAAAAATGTACAATACGGCTTATACTTTTAACAGAGGAAATCAGGTTAATCAGTATCTTGTCAAAGAAATTATGGAGGCAACGCCTCAGCAACTTTTAATTAAGATTTATGACTTTGCAATTGTAAATTGCCAGAAACACAACCTGGAGAAAACTAATAAGGCAATTCAGGAATTGATAAATTCCTTAAGGTTCGACCTCGAAGAAGCTAAAGAAATTTCTATCGGTCTGCTTAAATTATATCAGTTCTGCCAGGAACAGATGCGCCAGAAAAACTATGACATTGTATATAAGATTCTTACTGAGCTAAGAGAAACCTGGCTTAATATATTCAATAAGTAAGGAGAGATTTGAAATGGCTGATATTCTTTCTACTTCAGGTATTAATGATTATGTCGAGTCCTATAGGGCTAGCGAACAGAATAAGATCATTACGCCATTGAAAAGCCAGAGAACCAAATATCAGACCCTTTCAAATAGTTATTCTGCATTAAGTTCTAAGATACTATCATTAAAAACACTTCTAACGAGCCTGAAGTCTACTGGTTCAATCTCGGCCTTTGTGGCTAAAGTAGCTTCAAGCTCGAATACAAATTTCGTAACAGCTACTGTTTCCAATACTGCCTCAGCCAGCTCTTACGCTCTCAGGATAAATCAACTTGCTAAAAGTGATATTGCAATTTCACAGTCACTTACATCTTCTACTGCAAGAGCTGACCTTGCAGGTACCCATACGTTTACAATAAAAGCTGGTGATGGACTAGGAGGTGAATATACAGGTAATATTCAGGTTGACCTTACTTCTTCT
>JBLNEL010000156.1:0-3710 GCA_050262615.1 Bacillota bacterium | reverse complement strand
TTCAATAATCACATACTTAAAGGAGGATAAGTCTAATGGAAAACGAAAAACAGATCAAAGAAGTCGTAAAAGAAAAATACGGGCAGATAGCAACCCAGTCTGAAAAGTCTAAGTCTTCATGTTGCTGCGGAGGGGGAGAATCATCTTCTGAACCAATAAGTATCTCATGCTGCGGAGGTTCCTCAGATGATGTTAATTATACAATCATGAGTGATGAATATACAAAACTTCAGGGCTATGTTGCAGAAGCAGATCTGAACTTAGGCTGCGGGATGCCGACACAGTTTGCTGCGATAAAGGAAGGTGATACTGTGGTTGATCTTGGTTCAGGGGCGGGCAACGACGTATTTGTTGCAAGGTCAATTGCTGGTGATACCGGGAAGGTAATCGGTATTGATATGACACCTGAGATGATAGCAAAGGCAAACAGGAATAAAGAGAAACTTGGTTTTACAAACGTTGAATTCTTTCTCGGGGAAATAGAAGGGATACCGCTGGAGAATGATTTAGCGGATGTAGTTGTAAGCAACTGTGTGCTTAATCTTGTACCAGATAAAGACAAGGCCTTTTCTGAAATGTACAGGATAATAAAGCCTGGCGGACATTTCTGTGTGTCAGACATTGTACTCAAGGGAGAGCTTCCTGAGGCATTAAGCAAGTCAGCTGCAATGTATGCAGGCTGTGTTGCAGGAGCCTTGCAGCAGGAAGAATATTTAGACAAGATAAACAAAGCCGGATTTACTGATGTTGAGATCAAGAAGTCAAAGATCATTGATCTTCCATTAGAGACCCTGATGAAATTCATGACAGAGGAAGAGGCAAAAAGTTATCAGTCAGGCAATAAAGGTATCTTCAGTATAACAGTAGTTGGATATAAGAAATAATTAAATATCTACAGGTGCAAAAAGCTGGGAACAGGCTATCTAACCTGTTCCAGATTTTTATATTAAGTATTTCTTTTAGATCATACAAAATTTATTAACCCGAGAGGTTATAACGTGGAAACTGCGGAAAAATTAGTTACTGTACATGATAGCAGAAGAAAGGCATATCTGCTTATTTTTCTTCTTCCCCTGTGGGCTCTTACATACTTCCTTCTTGAAACATTTATTAACTTCCTGGTATTTGATGTCCTTTCGATGAGTAAAAATGCTCCACTTACAGAAGCCATAAGGTTCTTCATTTATGAAGTGCCTAAGGTATTGCTGCTGCTGGTGCTGATAGTTTTTGTTGTGGGAATAATTCGGACATACTTCTCTCCTGAAAAGACCAGGAAGGTGTTAGAAGGGAAGTCGCTTTTTACGGGCAATGTGCTGGCGAGTTTACTAGGAATTGTAACTCCATTCTGCTCCTGTTCAGCAATACCCTTATTTCTGGGTTTTATTGAGTCAGGTGTTCCGCTTGGTGTAACGTTTTCATTTCTGATTGCAGCTCCAATGATAAATGAAGTTGCACTTGTGCTGTTATTCGGATTATTCGGTTATAAGACAGCACTTCTGTATATGTCAACTGGTTTAATAATCTCAATGATTTCAGGTTATGTTATAGGCAGGCTAAAGCTTGAAAGGTATGTTGAGGAGTGGGTATATCAGATCAAAGCCGGGCATAAAGAGAAATCAGAGGAAAAGACTTCATTTTCCGAAAGAATTACAGCCGGCTTTGATGCCGTGAAGGAAATAGTATCTAAGGTATGGCTCTATATAGTTACAGGTATTGCCGTCGGTGCAGGGATTCACGGTTACGTACCTGAAAACTTTATGGCCGGGCTTATGGGCAAGAGTGCATGGTGGTCAGTGCCCATTTCAGTATTGATCGGTGTTCCGATGTATTCAAATGCTGCAGGCATAATCCCTATTGTTCAGGCATTACTTGAAAAAGGGGCTTCACTTGGAACAGTCCTTGCCTTCATGATGTCAGTAATCGGGCTTTCGCTGCCTGAGACAATAATACTGAAGAAAGTATTGAAACTCCCACTGATAATTATTTTTATCGGCGTAGTATCTCTTGGAATTATAATCACAGGTTATCTATTTAATCTAATCTATTAAAAACATTTTATTACAATACGAGGTATAACAATGATCGTAAAAATTCTTGGTTCATGCTGCTCAAAATGCAACACTCTGGAGGCGCGTGTAAAGGAAGTTGCTGCTCAAAATAACATTACAGCTGAATTCATAAAGGTTTCTGATATACAGGAGATCATGAAGTACGGGATAATGATGACTCCCGGACTTGTAGTAAATGAAAAAGTTGTAAGCAGCGGCACAGTTCCTAAAGAAGAACAGATACTTCAATGGCTAAAACAGGCTTAGATAAGAGGAAAACCATGAAAAAGATAACAGTCCTTCTAACAAGCCTAATGATCTGCACAATAATATTATTTGCCCAGACGTCTAATAAAAGGTCAGTTTCGGAAGATAAAGTGAAGATAACATTTGTAGAGCTTGGGTCTGTAAACTGCATTCCTTGCAAGCAGATGCAGCCTGTAATGAAATCAATTGAAAAGAAATATGGCTCTCAGGTAAAAGTCGTCTTTCATGATGTATGGAAGCAGGATCAGAAACATTATGCTTCGAAGTATGGCATTAAATTAATACCTACACAAGTATTTTTGGATGAAAATGGTAAGGAAATCATGAGACATGAGGGATTCTATGCAGAAAAGGAAATAGACAAATTTCTTCAGTCAAAAGGGTTAAAAGTTCTCAACTAATTTACTCAATATAATTCTGGTCCAACACATGCTGAATGAGATCTTTACGGAGTTAAACTCAGCCTTATATGGGAATACATATCTGGCTATAATCGCATCTTTTTCCTGGGGCATACTAAGCATTCTTTTAAGTCCCTGTCACTTATCAAGCATACCGCTTGTAATCGGATACATAAGCAGTCAGGGCAGCATATCAGTCAGAAAGACATTTAGCATATCATTTATCTTTGCTTGTGGGATACTATTCACAATAGCACTGATCGGAATTACAACCTGGTCACTTGGCCGGCTTATGGGTGATGTAGGGATGTCCGGCAATTATCTTGTAGCTATAGTATTCTTTATCATCGGGCTTTATCTGCTTGATCTTATTAAACTGCCCTGGAGCGGCATCAGTATAAGCTCAACAAGGTTTAAGGGGCTTACAGCTGCTTTTCTACTTGGACTTTTATTCGGTATTGGTCTTGGTCCATGCACCTTTGCTTTTATGGCTCCAGTATTAGGAGTTGTATTTCAGACAGCAGCAACGGGTACCATTTTACCTGTCAGTCTTCTTGCTGCTTTTGCGCTTGGGCATTGTCTGGTAATTGCCGGAGCAGGAACTTTAAGCCAGGTTGTACAAAAGTATCTAAACTGGAGTGACAGTACAAAGACAATGCTATACACTAAGAAGGTATGCGGGATATTAGTAATTTTAGGCGGGGTATATATCATTTATAATCAATAAAAAGAGATGTAAAAAGTCATTTAAATCAGCAGGTTTTATCGGCAGCAGAATCACCCGGATGATGTTAAAAGGATTTCAGTGAGCCGGGTACAGGTTCTCCATATTCGGGTCCAATTAGCAGGCTTTCTTCTGCGCCATGAGAAATAGGAATGACAGACCTCTCTTATTGGGATTGAATTTCTATAATACCCCTGGTGTCTCACTGAAATTTTATATTAGTATATAATCTGAAAGACAATCATAATTTCATATAAGAGGCTTCTGATG
>JBLNEL010000155.1:0-4195 GCA_050262615.1 Bacillota bacterium | reverse complement strand
TAGCAATGAATCAATTACTGTCTGCTTCTGCAGTTTTGTAAATGCATCGTTCTCATGATAATTTGCATCAGTTATCCAGACAACAATCCTTCGTGAATTGGGACGGAAATTGAACTTCGATGATTCCATAAGTGCCTGAAGTGAATTCTCAGGAAGGTCATCACCCCCATGAGCATACTGAGCAGCAATTGTCTGCTGAAATTTCTGTACATCTTTGGTAAAAGGATATACATTCTCTATATAATCCAGAAATGTTACTAGTCCAAGCTGGTAATCATATCCGCCTTTTGTCAGACTGTCTGCAAATTCAACAATATTTTTCTTTACAGCATCAATTTCATTTCCCATGCTTCCTGTAACATCCAGCGCAAATACTATATCGGCAGCATTCATTCCGCCTGTCGTATCTTTACCGAAAGAAAGATCTGTAATACGGGTATTGTTCTCATAAAGGAATACATTATCTGATGTCAGATTAACAATCTTTGTCCCTTTTGATTTATTTAATACATCAAATATAAAACTTACCTGCGGATACCTTGATGTCATTAGTGTATCAATTGAAACAACAAGACCAGTATCTGAGACCGGAGTCTCCGGTATGTTAATGAAACGGTGAATTTCATCTATCAGAACAGTTCCGTTGTATACCTTTGCAATTGCTTCAACTGTTTTATTTTCGTAAATAGTCTTTGCTGTCAAATCCAGTTTCTGAAAAACCGGAACAGCACTTCCATATGTATACGTAAGAGTACCAGAACTTAATTCTGCAGGCAATTCCATTTTCAAATTGCCGCTGGTTATTGTTCCTGTCCCTGCCTTTGCAATCTCCAGATACGTACTCAGACTTTGTGGAAAAACTATATTGTTGTCAAGCGTAAGATATGATGGTAAATCCCATCTTAAGAACAGATCTGAAGAAAATTCAGGCTGAATGATCTTTATGCTTGCAGTTTCCGATTTTTCACTTCCGGCAGCTATATTTGTTTCATTCCAGTATATTTTAAAGTATAGGTCGTAGAGCTTGCCCGTAACTGAATTGTAAAGATCAGGACTTTGTTTTTCATAAATCTCATTCCAGTTTCCTGCAATTACCTTTCCTGGTTGTTCATCAAATTTAAGTGATACCCCAAGTCCTTTTGCTCCTGTGGTTTTTTCCCATAAGATCAGCTCAGGAAGTAGTTCTGAGGTCTGAAATATCCTGCTGTCCTTCAGATAAGTCCCTGAGAGTGCTAAAACGGCATCGCCATTCTTCCCCAGCGCAGGATCGAGCATCAGCCCCAATCCAAGTTTATGTGAGGATGAATCAAGATTTTTTACTTTGCAGGTCAGCTTTATGCTTTGCTCAGAAGACTGGTAATAAAGATAAAAACTGACTGACAGCTGCCCTTTTTTGATCGCTGTAAACTTAACTGTGTCACCGGAACTTAAAAGTGACTGCTCACCGGCACTGGTGAAAAATTCTTCCGGCTTATACCATGTCCCATCTATCGAAAAGACCGGGAATGACGTTCTGGCGTATGGATGACCAAATGTGATCTGACAATTGTCATCTAGTTTACTGTTCGACAGACCAGAAGTTGTTCCGAGTGTAAAATAACCTTCCGGAACCATTGTCATACTGACTTTATCATTTTTTACTTCGATAAAACTTCCGGCCTGCACAGCACTTGCTGCATTTGTCTTTTTCAGACTAAGCGGATCAAGATCGAAGTAAGATTTATTCTGCGAAAATACTGCAATCGTAATTATGAGATTAAACAGTACAAGCAATTTAACTTTCATTAAGACCCCTCGGATTTTCAAAATATAAATTATCGCAGCAGAACCATTTTCTTTACTGCACTGAATCCTTCAGCCTGGATTGAATAAAAATAAATACCGCTTGGCACACTCTTATTGTTCATGTCCCTTCCATTCCATGTAACTGAGTAATTTCCCGGTGACTGCTCCCTGTCAACGAGCACACAGATAAGCTGGCCAAGTGAGTTAAATATTTTTATTACTACACTATATGCCGAACGCCCTGAAGGCAGTGAATATGAAATCTTTGTCTCAGGATTAAATGGATTCGGATAATTCTGTTCTAATGAAAAATTATCAGCAATTGCATTATTTTCTTTCTTTACATCAGTCTTTGTTGGATCAACATAAAATGCGGTATAAGGTGTAAGTATCTGAAATCTAAGGCTCAGCTCTATTATCTGATCTTTTAACTCCTTTTTCTCACCGTAAACAGCAATCATTTGCAGCAGATAATCAATTTTTTCTTTTGCCCAGAGCCTCGGTACAAACCTGTGCCCGCCGGTTGTATCTGTAAAATAAACCTTCTGCCTGAATTCAACCTGCTTGGAACGTATCTTCCCTCTTAAGGTTACATCATAAAGACCGCCTTTCGAGTATAGCCCCAGCTGCACAAGCTGATTACCCCAGAAAAGATCATTTATTGTTTTTGGGTATACATCACGCGGGACTAGCCCCCCAAAATCTATGGTTATATCTGTCAGTACAGGTTTTGATATTCTTTTAAAATGATCATTTACCACAAGCGCTATACTGTCGGTTGATGTGATAAATTTTGCATATCCATGATTCTGATCTGAAATATTCTGCAGCAGCGATCTGCTTATATCTGTCCCGATACCGAATGAAAATATTCTTACATTCTTTGTATTGAACTGCTTTGTATGATTCAGTATCCCCGCAACAGTGGTATCTCCCCAGGTCGGATATCCGTCTGTTAAAAAAATAACATTATTTGAAGTGGTGTCACAATAGCTCTGCTTTAACGAAGTTGTCAGAGCTTCATCAATATTTGTAAGTCCAAGAGCATATAGTTTATCAACGAAACTCTTCGCATCATTAATATTATTCTGCGTTGCCTCTACCAGATCTGTCTTGTAAGGCTTTACAAATGTCCCGAATGTTATAATATTGAACTTGTCTTTATCCGTAAGCAGAGAAAGAAAGTTGTTCAGTGCATCCTTCAGCTGAGTCATTCTGTTATCATCCATACTTGAGGATACGTCAGCTGTGAAAACAATATTTTTCCCTATCTCATCTCCTGCGGTCAGACTGTCTGGCGGAGTGATCCATAATGCATAGAAATTATCATTGCCCATTGAATCCCTTACAGTAGGCTTATATGAAAGCACATGATGTTCAATTTCTGAACGCGTGGTTGAGAATTCTATCTTAAGATCCTTGTCAGGATAGAAATTTTCATCTCCAAAAAAGAATGTGTAATGATTATCAGCTATTTTTGTGATCTTTGCAGCTGTTGAACTGGCATGCGATGGAGAAATAAACTTCTTATATGGAAATGCTGAAGTAGCATTAATGTTGACTGACACTGTCTGAAGCGGTTTTGAAGATAAGGCAAGTGTGTTAAGCTTAAATAAATAACTTACATTTCCAAAATCATAGGAAAGAGGCTCAACATAGGTGATTTCGGTCCTTACATCTGAATTTGCATTGATCGGTACAATACTTAATCTGAAAAGATTATTACCCAGATACTCTAATAGAGCTGGATCAAGCCATTGTCTTAATTTCTGATTATAATCATTTACTGCCTGCTGCCTTTCCCTTATCTCGGCTACATATCTTACACCGTTTACCCAGTATACTAATTCGGAAATAGTAGCATTGGCTGGTAATGGAAAGATATAAATCGCTTCGACTGAAGTATTCAATTCGTTGTAAAAGGTCTGGTCAACATGGGTTACGGCTACCTGTTCCTGGATGTCTATCTTTGTATCAATCTTCTTGATCCACATCTTCTGATAGTCTTGCGTGCTGAACCTTGGACGTACGTACAAGGCTCCAACTGCCCAAAGATCACTGCTCAGGGCGCATAGAGTGCAAAATATTAGTAACATAAATGAGATTTTGCCGGCGGGTTTCATATCAGGACTCCTCTATCCACTTTATTGATATTTCCACTTAGAGATTCTATAGATATATATATAGCAAGAAAAATGGCACTTACGGAAAATTATTTTATTTTTTTCTGTAAAATAATTTTATCCCGTCTGTAAATTAATGTAAGTACCATCTAAAGTAAATACTAAATACAATAATTTTGAGAAGCTTTGTTTTTCTGAGCAATGCTGTCGCCTGAAGGAAGGGTAAAATAAAAAGTGCTGCCTGTGCCTGAAATACTTTCAACATATATTTTGCCGCCATTTTTTTC
>JBLNEL010000154.1:0-5428 GCA_050262615.1 Bacillota bacterium | reverse complement strand
TCAAGGGATTTGTTTGGTTGGAAGGTTAACAGGTTGGATGCGTAACATTCCTTCAGTGATTCTGAAGAGGGTAAGTAAAAGGGGACCCCTCCTTGCGGAGGAGAGGTCCCTTTTTTCTACCTGAGTAAAATCATTTTCATAGTTTTAATGTAATTTCCAGCATTAAATTTATAAAAATATACTCCGCTTGCACAATTTCCCACATTCCATTCTGTTGTATATACACCCGGAGCCATATCCTTTGACAGTAACTCTGTTACCAGCTGTCCTACAGAATTATAGATCTTTATAGATACGTGAGATGCTTCCGGAAGTGAAAACTTTATCGTTGTAGAAGGGTTGAATGGATTAGGATAGTTTTGTTCCAGTGAGTATTCCTGTGGTAATTTTGAATTTATATATTCACTTACTGATGTTACAACTTCTGAGACCGGTCTCATCCATACTCCAAAACCCTGTGTGCCTGCATATATTTTGTTCCCGTTTATGGCTAATGTATTGACCTGAGAAATCTCTCCCAATTTGCCTGGTAATCCATCATTTATGGCAGTCCATTTTGCTCCATTATTAGTAGAAAGAAATACGCCTGCAGAGGTTCCGATGAATATATTATTATCGCTTAGCGCAATTGTAAAAATAGTAGGAATATGATTCACCTGGTTCTTTTGATATAATCCATTGTTTACAGATGTCCAGTTCACTCCATTGTCGGTAGAAAGATATACACTGCCGCCATACATTACGGCAGTTCCGGCAAATATATTAGTTCCAATTACAGCAAGTGCATTAATGGAATGATAAGATATTCCAACGTTTTTCCAGCTTTCTCCATTATTAGTAGAAAGATGTATACCGCTGGTATTCCCGAAATGAATGGCAGTGATATTACCAGTTCCGGCGAATATATTTTCCCCATTGATTGCTAATGAAGGGATCTCAGGATAATATCCCCAGCTGTTTTTTATAAACCCATTATGCAGTGCAGTCCAGTTTTTCCCGTTATTTGTAGAAATATAAACACCATTTTCGGTTCCGGCAAATATATTTGTTCCACTTAAAGCAAAAGTCATAACTCCAGGAACATTTCCCAAACTATCTATTAACCCGTAATTTACATCTGTCCAGTTTTCTCCGTTATTAATGGAGCTGAATACGCCATTACCAGTTCCGGCAAATATTTCATTTTGACATAAAGCAAAAGCTTTGGCCCTTGGAATATATCCGAAACTATCTATTAACCCGGTATTGGCAGAAGTCCAGTTTTTCCCTTCATCTTTTGTGATATAAATCCCCCCGCCGAAATAACCCATTTCAAAATTGCCTAAATCAATTCCAGCAAATATTTTTGTTCCAGTAACGTATAGAGTACTGATACTGGTCCTATTTATTCCAGTATTTAAATCTACCCAGTTCTTCCCGTTGTTGGTGGAAAGAAATAGTCCGCTGCTGGTTCCGGCTAATATATCAGTTCCATTTTGTGCTAATACATTGATATAAGAATTTGTCAATCCTGTATTCGAAGAAGTCCAGCTTGCCTTATTCTTAGTAGAAATAAATATACCGCTATTCCATGTTCCAGCAAATATATTTGATCCGCAGACAGTTAAAGCATATATCATAGGAGTTGTTCCCCAGATATTATTTAATCCATCATTGAAAGTTGTCCAATTCAATCCATTATTGGTTGATAAAAATACACCACCAGAAGTTCCGGCAAATATACTAGTCCCGCTTACAGCAAGACACCGGATTTGCTTGTTTGGCATTCCAGAATCAATTCTTACCCAGTTGGAACCGTTATTGGATGAAAGAGCAAGACCCTCAAAAGTTCCGGCAATCAAATCTCGGCCACTTACAGCCAGTGCAGTGATATAATTAGAGTTAGGGAAAATTTGATTAAGATCATTATGTACAGATTTCCAGATGGCTCCATTGTCAGTTGAAAGGAAAACTCCTATTGAGGTTCCGGCAAATACATTGTTCTCAATTACGGCAAAAGAAGATACAGGATCTTCTACCGGCAATCCTTTGCTTGCAGGAGTCCAGGTTACCCCATTATTTGTTGAAAGATAAGTAACGTTTTTGTTGCTTCCATTAACCTGATCTGATGTTCCGGCAAATATATTATTATTATTTACTCCTATTGCAGATATATAAGAATTTTTAAATTCGCAATTTACTGCAGTCCAGCTTGCCCCATTGTTTGCAGAAAAATATAAACCGCTGTGAGTTCCTGCAAAAAGAGTCTTGCCGGTTGATTCTCCTGCGCCTATGGCAATGCAACTGATCCATCCGCCATGTGGTCCGTTAGTCTGGACCCATTGTGCCGGCTGTCTCACAGGCCCAATAAATAGCAGGATACATATCAAAAACAAAAGTCTCGTGTATAACATAATATTCTCCTCATTTTTCTGTCTTGGTAAAATCATTTCATATCACATAATCCAAAAGAAGTGCCAGCTGGTTTGTGAAGAGGGGTTTGTCGCTTAAGTGATTGTTTTACAAATAATTATAACATCAGCTTAATTTGGAAATAATGATGCTGATATGGGCCAAATAGCTCGACAAATTTGACGAATTTATTCCAGCCTCAAGCTGATTTTGGATCAATTGTGAAAAGTAATTTCTTTAATTTCTGTTCTTCTTATTTTATACTTTCTCATTTTATAGCGCATAGCATGTTCGGAAATTTTTAACATGGCAGCTGCTTTGGACTGATTCCCGCTGCATTTAACTAAAGCTATTCTGATCAATTGCTCTTCATATTCAGCCAGGGCCCCGCTGAGGGGTTTTGTTATAAGAATGTCTAAATGACCCTTTTTTAACTTTTTCAATTCTTTCTGAAATTCATGAGGTAATATCTTTTTATCAATGATCTTCTGTTTATTAGTAGAAAGTGTGACCAGTCTTTCAATAAAGTTTTCCAGTTCTCTGATATTTCCTTCCCACTTACGCTGTTTTACATAATCTAAAATTTCTTCATTAATTCCTTCGATCGTTTTCTTTTGTACTGATGAGTACTTTTTAAGAAAATAATCAGCCAGCAATGGAATGTCTTCAGATCTGTCATTTAATGAAGGAACGAATACCGGATATACATTTAAGCGGTAGAAAAGATCTTCTCTAAAGCGTTTTTCGTCTACAAGTTTTTTAAGTGAAACACTAGAGGCACTTATGATGCGTACATTTACTTTCCTTATATAGTTGCTGCCTACGGGACGGATCTCTCCATCCTGGAGCACTCTTAAGAGTTTTGACTGCATATCGACCGGAAGGTTATTTACTTCATCCATAAAGAGAGTGCCGCCATTGGCTTCCTCAAATAATCCTTTCCTGTCGAATGATGCACCTGTAAATGCCCCTTTTATATGTCCAAACAGCTCACTTTCCACCAAGTTAGGCTGAATTGCACCGCAATCAATAGCTATGAACTTATTTTCATTTCTTGAACTAAATTTGTGTACTGCTCTTGCAACCAGTTCCTTGCCGGTTCCGCTTTCTCCTTCGAGCAAGATCCTTACATCAGTCCGGGCCGCAGATTCAATAGCCTGGAGGAGATCTAAAAATTTCGGGCTCTTACCAAGCAGTCCCAGTGCTTCATATTTGTTTAATAATACCTGTCTTGGCAAATGAGTTGTAAAATACTGGGATAAATCCTGTGTGCAGTGAAGGAAAGGTGATGCAACTGCTGATAACTTTTCAATAAGAGAAAGATCACTGTATGTGAATGTGCATCTGCCAACAGTATTTAGCATGAGTAAAGTACCAATTATCACATCCTGCATTCTTAGGGGAACGCATATAACTGATCCTGAATTTGTTTTTTCAAATATACTTTTCCTGAAGCGGATGTCGGATCTGATATCTTCACTCAATAGGGACTTATTATTTATGAGTACCCAACCGCAGATATTGGCGTGAATAAAATGATTTTGCTCATCAGCTGGATTCTTTTCAGCGTAAATGGTCTTTATTGTATCCCGGGTTCTGGGATTTATCATCATGATCAAAGCTGAATCAGCATTAACCAGAGCAGATGCTTTTTCAACTACAAGACGCAATATTTCTTCATAATTACTCTGCAGGCTTAATATTCCGGCTAATTCTATTAATGAAGACAGCTTAGTGAATTCAATATCTGCAGTCATAGGGTCCATTCAATAACCCCCCGCTTTTCTAGGATTGCTTATGGATCGGCCATACAAATTTTATTAAGCTGAATTATCTGTTCTGATACGTAAATAATGTATCCTAAATAAAAGCTAAGGTCAAGTCGTTTGCATGGATAGTTATATAAGAAATGCTCTGCAGTGTTGAGAAGCATAGGATGGACAAAAACATCAAAGCTATCCTGGCATTGATAAAGGTTCTAATGAATGAAAGTTAAAAGATTATAAAGAATTCAGGAAGGACATACTGATGAAAATGAACAACAGTAAAGGCGTAGAATACTTGACATTGTATTTTTATCTCTGTAGAATTCATAAAATTTATTTAATATTTACCGGGAAATGGGAAATGTATCATCCAAGACTAAAGGGAAGTCATTATGATATGGGGCGGAAAATGGGGACAATATTCATAAGTTGCAATGCGCAGTTTCCAATCAGGCTGGACAAATTTCAGATGGAATTCGGCAGGGAAAGCAGGAGGCTCTTAAAGGAGTTCTTTCCTGGAGCAGCCGAGGAAATACGCGGGATTACTGATGTTATCGGATATGACACGGAGATATTTACTTCCTGGATGATGTGCATGGGATGCTGCATGTATAATATTGATGAATATGTGAGCGTTGAAGTAAAGGGGTGTACTGCTTTCAGCTTCATGCGGAATGGAAAGGTCTATTACGCCAGAAATAACGACCTGCCGCCATTCTTAAAAGGAGTATGCAAAAGTGAATATTATGCACCTGAAAGAAGCAACAGGTTTATACTTAATACCTCATCATTTATTAACGGCGAGGAGGGCATTAACCAGCATGGACTAGCAGCGGCAATGACTTTTGTAATGCCGAAGCTTGAAAAAATAAGGCCCGGTTTCAATTCGGTTTTCCTGGTGCGCTATATACTGGAGAACTGCTGTAGTGTTGATGAAGGAATTGACTCTTTGAAGAAGTTACCGATAGCATCAAACTGCAATATACTTCTTGCAGATAAAACTGGTAAGATGGTTGTAGCAGAATGTAATCCTATGGAACTGAACCTTAGACTTCCGGAGAAGAACAGCGAAGGGGAAGACTTTATTATTACAGTAAACAGTTTTTCTTCAGAGAAAATGAAAAAGTACGAGCCGGGCGGGGTAAATACATATCTTTCGGAAGAGCGCTATCATACGGCATTTAATGCTCTGAAGAATGAAAACTACAGTAATGCTGCAGAACATGCTGAAAATATTCTCAGAGGGAGATTTGGTTTCATGTGCCAGTACG
>JBLNEL010000153.1:0-8068 GCA_050262615.1 Bacillota bacterium | reverse complement strand
CCAAATCCCCAATCCTTAAACCCTTTAAAACCATGCACGAATATTACGCATCCTCTTTGCAGATGCTCATTTCCATAAGTTGTAATGCTCAGGTTTTCATTATCCCTGGTCTTAAGGCGAAAATCTTTAATATTCATACGTAAATATGTCTATATTGATATGAAAAATCAAGAAATTATAATTTTGGTTTATTATATTATAATTCTAACCAACTCTGTGTTTTTTTGACGGTTACACCATTCAGTCCATTTTTTACACTGTATTTATTATTAACAGCAAGAATAATAATAATTATCGGAGTAAACGAAATTGTTGTTCCATACTTCCCAAAATATTCATATCTTTTCGAGTTTGAATATTATACTTGGATTAATGAATATGATTTTTCATTTTACACCATAATTATTTAACTTAATAAGGACAAGTACTTATATATGAATTTTGATTTTACTACTGAGCAGAAAATGCTACGTGAGATGGTTCGTGAGTTTGCAAATTCGGAAATTAAACCTATAGCTTGTAAAATAGACAGCGAAGAAAAGATACCGGACGAATTAATAGATAAACTCGGGAAGCTTGGACTTTTGGGAACTGCTTTTCCCGAAAAATATGGCGGAGGGGGCTTTGGCGAGGTAGGATTCTGTATAGCTCAGGAGGAAATTACCAGGGCATGCGGATCGACTGCCACTCTGATCGGGGCTCATCAATCCATAGGAACTAATTCAATTTACATCGGAGGATCTGAGGAATTAAAAGAAAAATATCTTCCCCTTCTTACTTCCGGGGAAAAATTAGCAGCTTTTCTTTTAACTGAACCAAATGCAGGGTCAGATGCGTTTAACCTTAAGACAACAGCACGGCTTGTTGATGATAAGTGGCTAATTGATGGCTCAAAAGTATGGATCACAAACGGAGCAATTGCAGATATTTTTGCAGTTTATGCCAGAACCAGTAAGGGAATTACCGGGTTTGTTGTTGATTCTTCTTCTCCTGGAATATTTGTTGGTCCAAATGAAAAGAAGCTTGGCATAAAGGGAAGTGCAACTAACTCAATTAGTTTTGAGAACGTTGAGGTCCCAAAAGAAAATATGATAGGAACTGAGGGGCGGGGATTTCTGATTGCAATGGCAGCGTTGGATTCAGGTAGAATTGGTGTAGGAGCATGCTGTCTGGGTGCGGCCAAGGAATTGCTTGAGTTGTCTACTAAATATGCAAATCAGAGGAAACAATTTAATCAGTCCATCGCTCAGTTTCAGGCTATCCAGTTTATGCTTGCAGAAATGACTGCAAAGATCTATGCAATGGAAAGCCTTTTATACCGTGCTGCTCAGAATTATGATAACGGGAAAGACATTTCACAGGAAGCAGCAATTGTGAAATTATATTGCTCAGAAGCAGTTTCGGAAATTGCGGATATGGCACTTCAGATTCATGGGGGGATGGGATTCTCAAGAGAACTCCCTATTGAAAGGTTTTACAGGGACGCCAGAATACTTAGAATTTTTGAAGGAACTAGTGAAATTCAAAAGATGATTATCGGAAAAAAGACTATTAAAAATAATGGAGTTTGGAAGTTTTAATGCCTAAGTTATTGGTTATTCCTTCAATCGATATTAAAGATGGAAAGACCGTTAGGGTCGTTCAGGGTATACCTGAACTCGATTGTCCGGATTATGGTAACGATCCGGTTGAAATGGCGCTTATTTGGCGCGCTGAAAATGCAAAATGCATCCACGTCGTTGATTTTAATGCTGCATGGGATGATGGAGCCTCTCCTAATACTTCAATTATCGAGAAAATTTGTTCCTCGGTAATTATCCCGGTACAACTGGGAGGAGGCATCCGTAGTTTCGATGCTGCTAAAAGAGCAATGGACCTCGGTGTTTATAGAATAGTAATCGGCAGCCTGGCAGTTGAAAAACCAGAAGAATTCAGGAAGATTCTTGAAACATTCGGCCCAAAACATGTTGCGGCTGCTATAGATTTCTTTGAAAATGAGGTTGTTATAAGAGGTCGTAAGGTTAAAACCAGACTTACTCCCCTGAAGTTTGCTCTTGAACTTAATCAATGGGGCGTTGAAAGATTTATTGTCACCGACGTCCGCACAAATGGGATGCTTTTAGGTCCAAATACCGGGTTGTCAAAAACTATTGCTGAATATACCGGGAAAAAAGTCACTCATTCAGGCGGTGTTCGTCATAAAGACGATTTAATGGAAATACAAAATTATGTTGCAAATGGCATCGATTCTGTAATAGTTGGCCGTGCTCTTTATGAAAATAAGTTCCCCTGCCAAAGATTATGGAGGGTTGCAGAATATGGCATTTTCACCTGAGGATAATTCATATGGATAATGAAAGAAAAATCAAAAGACAGAGTAATTTCCTTTCCAATCTTTTTAAGACTCCGTCTGAAAAATCTGAACTGTCGAACCTGCTGTTATCCATGCAGCCTTTTAAAGATCTCAATAGTAAGGAACTCGATCAGCTTTATTGTATTATGCACGACCGGGTATATGCACAAAGTGAGTATGTTTTTTACCAGGGTGATCCAAGTATTGCACTGTATATTGTCTTCGAAGGGGAAATTGAACTTATATCTGCTTTCGACAGCTCCCGGAAACTTGTTATTTCAAAATACTTCAAAGGTGACTTCTTCGGTGAGTTAGCTCTGCTCGAAGATGAAAAACGCATTGCCTCGGCAATGGCAGTCAAGGATTCAAAATTACTTGTAATTTTTAAACCCGATCTGGACGAGTTTATTGATAAATTCCCTAAGAAAGGGATAAAACTGCTTAAAGGACTGTCTCAGATTTTTGCTACCCGACTTCGAAACCTTAATAAGGAATATATTAATCTTTATTTCAAGAATGGTAAAGAAATGGAGGTCGCAGATGGAATCTCAAATAAAAAAAATCCTGGTGCCGGTTGATTTTTCTGATTATTCTAAAAATGCGCTCCGCTATGCCTTCAACATAGCCAAAGACTTCAGTTCAAAACTTTACGTGATTTATGTTGTCGAACCGGTTATATATCCGGCTGACTTTAGCATGGGACAATTTGCCCTCCCTTCGCTGGACTCAGAGATTTCAATCAAAGCAGCTGAAGAACTGGAGAATCTTGTCCGTTCTGAAATTGGCTGCGATATTCATTGCCAGACAATTATAAGAGTTGGCAAACCTTTTGTCGAAATAAACGAAACTGCGCTTGAAATTGATGCCGACTTGATAATTATCGCTTCACATGGACATACGGGTGTTGAACATATTCTTTTTGGATCAACTGCAGAAAAAGTCGTTCGGAAAGCTCCCTGCCCTGTACTTACTATACGCGATCCGATAAAAGGATTTAAATATTCAGGAAATTAACTTTTCTATTCATGACAAAAGATATCAGGAATAAAGAGCTCTCAGAAATAATTAATAATTCAACATCGGGTTCAACGGAAATTTTACTGCTACTGAATAATTATGTTTCGGAGAATATTAAATCATTTTCTGAGTTTGATAAAATTGCCCCCTTTATCAGGGAAAAACTAAACTGTTTTTCAGCTGTTAACTCCTATCTTAATACAATTACCTCCTTTAGAGATAAGAATGATTTGGATGGGTTTTTAGCTTATACTAAAAAGCTGGAATCTGATGAGCTAAACAAATTTGAAAGATTATTTAATAATACAAAACCATTTTTAAGGGAAATTAATACAATAATTACTCTTTCTAACAGTACAACTCTTCTGGAGGTATTTAGGCGCTGGAAATCAGAAGCCGCACCTAATCCAATAAAAATTATTATTGCTGAATCCCGCCCTAAGGAAGAAGGGAAAATATTTGCAAAAAAATTACTTGAACTAGGCATAAAGTGCGAGCTTATCACAGATAGTTCTATGGGACTGTTTGTAAATATGGCAGATGCAGCTTTTATCGGGGCAGATCAGGTGCTGAAAAGCGGTGATATTATTAATAAAACCGGGAGCTGCTTACTTGCTCTGGCAGCAAAATATTATGGCAAGCCTTATTATGTTCTGACTACAAAAGACAAATTTAATGATTCTTCAACTTATATTCCTGAACAACACTCACCTGATGAGATTTGGAAGTTCAATCATCCGGAACTATTAATTACTAATTATTATTTTGAAACTGTTAAAAGGGATCTAATTACAAAATTAATAACAGATTAATATTAATAACAATAACAGATTAATGCTCTTTTACATCCCCTTCATATAGGCAATTGCAAAACATGTGACATAATGCTGAGAATGGCTTATTGTAATTTTCAATTCTTTGTCATCTTTCAGGTACTCCTGTAGTTTCCCATAAAGCTTTACACCTGGTTTACCGCTTAGCTCATTATAAACTTCTATATCTTTCCAGTTAAAGCCTCCGTCCCATGCCTCTGAAAGTGCTTTAGCTACAGCTTCCTTTGCTGCAAACCTTGCTGCTAAATGCTGGAATTTGTTTTTTTTATTCAAACAGTATTCAAGTTCAGCGCCTGTAAAAACCTTATTCAGGAACTTATCCCCAAAACGTTCAACGCTTTGTTCTATTCGCTCAATTTCAATTATATCAATACCAATTCCAACTACCATTAAAATCCTGCTGCTTGCCCGTACCCCCTTGGGTCGGTGGCTCCGTAAAAAGTACCATTAGATAAATCAACCATTATTCCTTCTGCCCTGCCTAATATTTTACTCCCGCTTAATACATACCCCATCGCTTTCAGGTTTTCAATAACATCTTTAGCTAAGCCATATTCTTCATATGATAATTCATCAGGAAGCCATTGATGATGAACCCTTGGGGCATTAACCGCTTGCTGAATGTTCATCCCGAAATCTATGCAGTTCATAATTACCTGAAGGACAACTGTAATTATCGTAGACCCACCGGGAGAGCCAATTACAATAAAGGGTTTATTATCCTTGAGTACTATGGTTGGTGTCATCGAGCTAAGCATTCTTTTACCCGGAGCAATAGAATTGGCATCGCTTCCGATCAGACCGAACTGATTCGGAGCTCCGGGCTTTGCACTGAAATCATCCATCTCATTGTTCAGTAAAAAACCGGCTCCCTCAACAACAATCTTTGACCCATAAGAGGAATTTAATGTTGTTGTTGTACTTACTGCATTTCCATAACTGTCTACGACACTGTAATGCGTGGTCTGTTCACTTTCTGCAGGAGCAGGAACTCCCGGTAATATAAGACCGGAAGCAACAGCCTTTGATGTTATCTTTGAAAAGATCTCTTTTGCATACGCTTTTGAAATCAGCCATTTCTTTGGGACTTTTACAAAACTCTCGTCACCAAGAAACTTTGACCTGTCGGCATAAACATATTTAAGTGCTTCAGCCAGCTTATGTATGTAATCACTGCTGTTCCAGTCTTCTTTTGCAAAATTGAAATTCTCAAGAATATTTAACGATTGTATCAGCGCAACCCCGCCTGAGGAAGATGGCGGCATTGATATTATATCATATCCTCTGTAAGAACCGCTAAGTACATCTTTTTCCATTACCTGATATTTTCCCAGATCCTCAGCTGTAATCAAACCTCCCATCTGCTGAGACTGCTTAATAATCAGTTCGGCAACTTCCCCCTTGTAAAAACCATCCTTACCTTTCTTTTGAATAAGGGCAAGCGTATTTGCTAGCTCCGGCTGCTTAAATATATCTCCTTCCTTATAAGGTATTCCCTCTTTAGAGAAAACTTTTGCTGATGACTTATATTTATTAAAATAAGGCAATGTAAATGAAATTGACTCAGCAAGACGGTAGCTTAATGGAAAACCGTCTCTTGCAATCTCAACGGCAGGTTGAATCACCTCTTCAAGCTTCATAGTACCATACTTTTCTAAAGCATAGATCAATCCCGCAACACTGCCGGGAACACCAGCTGAAGTAAATCCTTCGGTACTCTTTGTAATATCAAAATTTCCTGCAGAGTCAAGAAACATATCTCTTGTGGACTTAAGAGGTGCTTTTTCGCGATAATCCAAAGCTAAATTTTTTCCATTTGCCAGATGGATTACCATATAACCGCCGCCGCCAATGTTTCCTGCAGAAGGATATGTTACTGCAAGAGCAAAACCCGTGGCAACTGCAGCATCAATTGCATTGCCCCCTCTTTTTAATATCAGTGCTCCAACTTGTGAAGCTAAATCGCTTGCCGAAACAACCATCCCTTTACTGCCTCTTACCGGATCAGGCGAAGCAGCTGAAATTATCCCCTGAAAAAAGGTAAAAACCAGCAGGCATATTACTATTACTGCTTTAGAATAGTTTAATGTGTGCATCAACATTAAGTCCTTTATCTTTTAATTGGTCCATTAATACCTTAGTCAGATCTTTTACCTGTTGAAGTGATGTCTTTACATCAGTAAGGAGTTGTTCGTCATATAAAATCTTACCCAGATTGTTCTTCCCTGAAGTCGTCTCATCTGTAATTTTATTTATTCTTTCCAGCAGAGCATTCGTATTCTGCATAACAACCTGAACCTCGTCAAGTGAAGCCTTAAATTTCTCTTTATTTTCTTTCATAAATGCATTTGCTTCTTTTGTGAGTTCAGCTGTATTGCCTGTCAGCTGCCTGAAATTTGAACGGTTTTCATCAATCATTACATTGAGTTTTTGACTTATTCCGGAAAGATTTGCTACTGAGCTTTTAAGCTGAGAATTGAATTCCTTGTCACTTAATATATTGTTTACTGAACTTAGCGTTACCTGAAGATCTTTTATTATCTTTACAAGATCATCCTGCACAGACCCCAGCATTGCCATAACTGCAGGGACATCCGCATAGAATTTGCCGGTTTGCACTTTAGCATAATCCAGCTCTTTTTCAGCTGTTCCTTGTCTTATCTCTACCTTTTTGCCCCCCATAAGATCTAACATCGATATTCCAAAGGTAGCATCTTCCTTAAGTTTTACATCAGCATCCAGTGTTGCACGGACAATAGCATTATTGCCGGAAATTTCTATATCGTCGACTACACCTTTTCTCACACCGTTTACGGTGACAATATCTCCGACTTCAAGTCCATTTGCTGATTCAAATCGTATTGTAAGCTTTTTCTGATCTGATGTTAATTTGAAATTCTTTGCCCACCCAATTATAAAAACAAGTAAAATGAGCGCAAAAAGTGATGTTATTCCGACTTTAATTTGTGTTTTTCTAATGTCTCGCATTGATTGCAGTAATATGTTTATTGAATAAATTTTTTAATAAAGCTATTTCCGTTGAGTCTATTTTCTTATCTTTCAGCGAAACAGATAATGAATCCAGAAATTCGCTGTCTCTTTTGCTGTCCCACTCAGCCATATCTTTCATACTTTCCATATATCCATTGACCAATGAGACCAAAGTGTCTTTTTCAGGCGAATTTTGTAAGATATTTATCTTCTTATCCAGATTGTCTCTTGTCTTCTGAACAATCCAGGATCGCAGATATTTAGGGGCAATATCTTTATAATTTTTGCCGATATAAAATATCACCCCAATTAATATGGTAAGGACAGTAAGCCCGGTTATGAAACACCCTCTTTTCATAAGCTGTTCTTTTGAATGTCAATTGGTGAGAGCGGTTCGATCATTACCTTCTTTACCCGCCTGTTTATGATTTCTTTAACAGTGAACTTATGGCTTTTGTAAACAAAACTATACCCCTGATTTGGAATTGTTCCGGCATGATTTAATATAAATCCTCCGATCGTATCATAGTCATCATTCTCTGAATACAAATTCAGCTCCAGAGAATCATTTATCTCATCTATCGATGTTTTACCCAGTACTACGTAGGTTTGTTCCCCTACTTTGGTTATTTCATTCTCTTCTTCCTGGTCGTATTCATCCCTTATTTCACCTACAATCTCTTCAAGAATGTCCTCCAGTGTAACTAAACCTGCCGTCCCGCCATATTCATCAACAACAATAGCCATATGCATTTTCCGTTCCTGAAATTCATGCATAAGATCACTTATCATTTTTGTCTCAGGTATGAACATCGCCTTACGGGCCAGTTTGGATAACTGAAGATTGTTTTTATTATGATCATTCCTTAAATAA
>JBLNEL010000152.1:0-4164 GCA_050262615.1 Bacillota bacterium | reverse complement strand
TACAGTCTGGGGTCAATTACAATTAATTGAAGGGAAAATTGATACTCTAATATCAACAGAAGCTTTACTATACCTGCACGATAAACCAATTCCATTCAGGTTTTCTGCCGATTCCTCATTCTCCATCCAGGTAAAACTGACAAATGGAGCAAATAAAATCTTTATAAAAATAAGCAATGGTACAGCTAACATAAATTCCGATACTCTTACTATAACATTAGGATATAAACTTAAGCCGGAGGTATATGCATATGCTTCTGTCAGCGGAGATGCAGTAACGCTTAATAGTGAACTTCTCTATACTCCGGACAGCACGGTAAGTTATACATATATCTGGCAGGAAGATCCTGATAATCCGCAAACCGGACTTTTACCAATTACACAGAAGGAATCAGCCACACTGTCTATTGTTCCGCAGGCAAAAAGAGGCGAGTATTATTTTAACCTTTTCATTATACAGCCTGGCGGTGACACAACAAAATTCAGGACGTATGTAACGGCTGATACAAATGGTATAAGACCTTTTAATATTAAGAACGATCATGCTGAATGGATTGACAAAGCTGTAATATATGAAGTATCTCCTTATAACTTTGTCCTTAATGGTAAGTTTAATGATATAACGAAAAAAATAGCAGAATTAAAGCAGCTTGGAATTACAACTTTATGGATCCAGCCAGTTTATGAAACCCATGGAGGCGGACAGGGATATGATATAACAAACTATTTTTCTATCAGGTCCGATTATGGGTCAGAGGCGGATTTAAGAGCTTTGATCAATACAGCAAAGTCGAATGGACTTAAGGTGCTGTTTGATTTTGTTGCAAATCATACATCCATATATCATCCATATGCGCAGCATTCAAAAAAGTATGGTAAAAACTCTCATTACTGGAATTATTATCAAAGGCAGCCCAGCCCGCCCGGCACACCATACGCTCAGTATGAGAATTCTCCAGATAAGCTGTTTTATAATTATTTTTGGGACGAATTGCCTAACCTGAATTTCAACAATCCTGAAGTGCAGAAATGGATTACCGAGGCTGCAAAATACTGGATAGAAAAATTTGATATTGACGGGTACAGGTTTGATGCAATCTGGGGCGTAAATGCCAGAAATCCAGAGTTTACAAAGCAGCTCAGACTTTCATTAAAAAGGATTAAACCGGAAGTATTCATGCTAGCCGAAGATAAAGCTCCATGGCCATCAGTATTCGATGAGCGTTTTGATGCAGCCTTCGACTGGACAGAAACTCAGAGCTGGGTTTCGCAATGGGTATGGCAGACAGCCTATGACGATGCCGGTACAGATAACAGCAGGACTATATTTAATAATACTGCAGAATCAGACAGGGCAAATAAGCTTCGGGCATCATTGACCAATAATGGAAAAGGTTATACTGCTAAAGCAAAAATTTTAAGATTCTTAGAGAATAATGATACTCAGCATTTCATACGGCATCATGGAATTGAAAGAACCAAGATGGCTGCTGCGCTTGAATTTTCATTAAACGGGATCCCGCTTATTTATAACGGACAGGAAGTTGGGGCTAATTTACCTCATCCATATAGTACAAGCTATATATATAATTCAGGGCAATCTATTAAATCACAGGACAAAACAGGACTTTTTTCATATTATCAGAAACTGATACAACTAAGAAGATCAGTTCCCGCTTTGTATGGTAATAACTTCGAGGAAATAAATGTAACGCCCACATCTTCATTATTCGCATACAGAAGATGGGAAAATGATCAAAATGTTTTTGCTGTAACAAACATGTCATCAGTAAATGGAAACGCAACCCTCTCAATCCCGGTCTCCAGGCTAAATCTTGATACCACAAAACTTTACTATTTGTCAGATATGGTTAATGGTTCGGTACAGTCGGGGAAATTAAAAGATTTCACATCTCTGCAGGTTAGCCTTGATCGTTATTCAACAAAATTGTTTTTACTTGCTGACACTGCAATGGTACCAGTTGGAGTTGAGAATTCAGCAGCAATGGCTTCCCCTGGCAAGTTTGAACTGGCTCAAAACTATCCAAATCCTTTTAATCCATCGACAATAATCAGATATAGCGTTCCAAAAGCCGGAGAGGTAAGCTTAAGGGTCTATGATATACTGGGAAAAGAGGTTGCCACACTGCTTGAAGGTTTTGTAAATGCAGGCGAATACTTTGCTGAATTTGATGGACAGAAATTATCAAGCGGAATATATATATGCAATATAAGATTTGAAGGGCAATCGATCTCGAAGAAAATGATGTTAGTTAAATAGGGAAATAATAATTAAACAGCTGATAAGATGAAGATATTTATAATCGGAGGGACAGGCTTTATCAGCACCAGGCTTACTGAATTACTTCTTAAGTCGGGCCATGAAGTCACTGTTTTTACAAGAGGTAAGACAAAACCGTTATTTACGGGTTCCGGGGATTTGAATTTAATCCATGGTGACCGGAAGGATGTAAGATTATTAAGTGAAATTGCAGGTAAGCACGACTATGATGTTCTTTATGATATGATTGCATATTATCCCAAAGATTCTGAACAGATTGTTGACATTTTTTCGGGCAAAACAGGGCGGATAATTCACTGCAGTACAATTTCCGTATATATGATTTCAAATGATATTCAGCCGCCGGTTACTGAAGATCAGTGGGACAGACCAATTATGCAGCATTGGGATAGAAATCCCTTTGGAATGGATTACGGAATCAACAAAAGAAAATGTGAAGAGGTACTTTGGAATGCTCATCAGAAAGGGAAAATTAAAGTGAGTATGATAAGGCCAACATATGTAAGCGGACCAAATGATCTGGCTAAAAGAGATTTTTTCTGGATAGAAAGGATTATGGATCAGGAACCGCTTCTAGTGCCGGGCTGCGGTGATCATGCATTTCAATCAGTTTTTGTTGATGATGTTGCAAGGGCTTTTAGTGATCTGCTGGACAATGAAAGTACAATTGGTGAAGCCTACAACATTACTGCTGAAGAAATATTCTCACTTAACGATTACATCAGAGCGCTGGCAAGAATACTGAAAAAAGAAGTTGAGCTTGTCCATATTAATCAGGAAGAATTCGATAAACTTCCAATCAGTTATAATCCTATGGGCGATGTGTTTCCTTTTAACGTCAGGCGCACAGTTGTCTTTAGCCTGGATAAAGCAAAGAGAGATTTAAAATACCGGTCCACTCCTTTCAATAAGTGGATGGCAGAAACAATTAACTGGTATCTTACAAAATTCCAAAGTCACTCAGTTGGATACGAATACAGACTGCAGGAGCTGCAAATAATTGACCGCATAAGAAATAAAAAAATTAATTAAAGTTATGAGAAGCAACCATAAGATCTGTATTGTATATGGAGTAATAATGCTGATAGCCGGATTAAGTGCTTTTAATCCTTTAATTGCAAAAGTAATTTCGCTCAATGGGAAATGGAGGTTTGCAATTGACAGCATGGGAGTTTATAATATTTCAACTATAAGTAAAATGACTTCATGGCGTGATGCAGAGGTACCCCTTTCATGGCAGGTACAATTTCCGGAACTTCGTGATTATCAGGGGATAGCCTGGTATAAAAAGCAATTTGACTTCCCAGGAATGGGTTCTGATCAGACTGCAAAGGTCAGATTTGAAGCTGTAGATTATATAGCTGAAGTATTTATAAACAGCAAGTTTGCAGGGAAACATGAAGGCGGATATACACCATTTGAATTTGATATAAGTGAATATGTAAAAAAAGGTAATAATGAGATTGTTTTAAGGGTAGTTGACCCTGTTGCAAACGAAAAGGGTACAGAGGGGATTAGCTATTGGAATATTCCTCATGGAAAACAAAACTGGTACGTGCAGACTAGCGGTATATGGCGTGATGCAGATATTATAATTGAGGCAATACGAAGTGTAAGAAATGTAAAAATAACTACAGCAATAAATGGCCGCTTTCATTCTGAGATTTACCTGAGTAAAGGTATTGTGAATAAAAATGAAAATATTTCCTTTAAGATCATTTCTCCCGGTGGGACAACAGTATTCAGTAAAAATATAAAATCATCTTCAGCAGACAGCGCTGTTTCTATTGAAGGAACTATAGATAAACCAGAACTATGGAGTACTGATTCTCCAAAACTTTATACAATGAAAATCAGCTTAA
>JBLNEL010000151.1:0-6753 GCA_050262615.1 Bacillota bacterium | reverse complement strand
AGTCAGGCTGGACCAGTTGTCTCGGATATTATTCTGGAAAAAGCAAATGCAGTCTACCCCTTGGATAATAGTTCTGTGGATTATTTCCGTGAATTCAAAATACGTGCTGTTGGAGCCTCTGCTAATTATAGGGTTATTGTACAGTCAAATCAGTATTTTGGGGAGATATGGTCAAAAGACTTTTCTACGAATGTAACAAACGACACGGTCTCGGTTTTATTTGACATGCCTGGTCTTTCAACAGGAACGACATACTACTGGAGAATAATCACATTTTCACCTGATAATGATCAGCCAAATAGCATAAGCAATCTGTTTAATTTTACAATCAAGCCCTGAAAATTGAGAACCTTAAAATATTTAGCAATAGTTTATATTCTTATTTGCTCTATCATTTGGGGCCAAACCTCTCATGATAGTCTTAACCTTTCTATTGCTTCATGGAATATAAAGTATTTATCTACAAGGTTCGATAAGCAGCTTAACACTTATAACCTCTACACAATGCTTAATTTTGGACAGCAGACAGGTGATTTTTTCATTGGCCTGAACGAAAATTACCTCTCCACCTTAGTAAGGTCAGCCCCCAAGAATATTAAAGATGAACATTTCTTCTCATTTATTACTGAGTACAGTTTAAACAGCAATTTTAAGATTGGAATGTTGGCAAACAACGATATATTATCTGACGATAGGAAAATTGCCTTAAACCAGGCCTCAAACAGTAATATTTCATTGTACATGAAGTATTTTCCCTTTGATGGAGTCTATGCAGCCCCGTTCGGAGGCTATTCCAACAATAATCAAATAGGCGAAAATAATTATGGCTATATCTATGGTTTTGAAGGATTGGCAAATAATCTTCAACTTCCTGATATGGGCATTAATTCTTCAGTAAAGTTTCTAAATGAAGATATTAAGCCAAGAAAAAACTCACTCAGAATGTTCACACTCAATCTGTCAAATGAGATTTCCGGATCATCAAAAAACGTTTTGAATGGATATTTCGTTCAGAATAGAAAGGATTTCTTTTATACTGCCGATACCATGGTGGCACAAAGTTTCAGGATTACCAATAATATACAGTCAAGAATTGAAACAAATTATTACCTGGAAGACAGATTTATTTTACCTGAAGCCTATGAAGGCCTTTCATTTGAACTAAATGGAAGATCCTCCTGGAGAACTGTGGACCGGGATACAAAATATAGGTTATTAACTGATATTAATCCATCGGTTTTTGATGTAAAAGTAGAGGAGTTCAGACTAGAGTTTGAAAGCGCCGCAAATTACCACTCTTCCCTTTTCGACGGTACTCTGCGACTGAATTACTCTGAACGGGATGAAAAGCACATGGCCAAGAAATTTGAGGAATCAAATATCTATCTGAAAGAGGAAAGAATAAAGGCATTTGAACAGAGAAGCAGCCAGGAGTCACAGAAGAATAATAAGGCCGAGAGAATATCAATAGCTTTTACCGGTAATCTCAGGCTCAGCAGCCGCGATAATATCTTCATAAGTCTGATGCAGAGTAAACTAAGATATGATACCCCGAGCAATGAAAACTATGATGACCGGGATGAGATTTTATCAATATTCAGGTTGTATTACTTAAGGAATTTTACTCCTTTTTTTGATGGTTTTATTAATCTTGAAGGAAGCTTAAATCATGTTGTTTACATCTTTTCAGAAAGGAGCTCTAATAACAACATGGCCCGGTTCCTTAAATTAGGATCAGGGGGCAGTATTCACAACAGTGTTTTATCTTCAAAAAACCAATTTGAAGTATCAGCAAATTACACAGTCTATGACTTTGAAGACCTTAACCCCACTTATAAAAGTTTTTCATTCAGACAATTAGCTTTTCAGGATTCTTCATCCTTAAAGTTAAATACCAGAACTTTTGTTTCGCTGATCGGTTATCTCAAGTACTCTGAACAGGGCGATTTTAACTGGGCAAGTTTTTCAGGAAGACCTACCCGGTACTTAAACGAGTATTATTTAGAACCAAAGCTAAATTACACTTTTAATAACCTGATTTTCGGTACTGGTATAAGATACTTATTGTTAAGAACCTTCTCATATAATAAAAACGTTCAGCATCTGGAGTCCAGCTACAGAAGTCTGGGACCAATCTCAGATCTGACATTTATGATGAATAACCGGCTTAATTTACGCTTTGCAGGATGGTATGAATTCATAAAAACTGAACAAAACCTTAGAAGAGAGGTAGCAAATCTGAATCTTCAAATCAATTGGGGAATTTGAAATTGCAGAATCATTTTTTTTTATTATCTTTGCCCTATCTTATTATTGAGGTGAAAAATTGTCTGGAAAAACATATCAGTTGGAAATTTTCAGTGATCCTAATCTCCTGCCCGAGGTTGAGGAATTCCTGGAAAATATTTCTAAAGAAATAAACCTGGAAAAAAGCCGCATAAATAACCTGCTATTATCAGTAAATGAAGCCATATCAAATGCCATGCTTCATGGCAATAAATCTGATATTAATAAAAAGGTTAAAATTACAGTAAATATAAATCAGACAAAATTGAGTATTTCGATTAAGGATGAAGGAAAAGGTTTTGATCCTGAAAAAATACCTGATCCTACATCTCCTGAGAACATTTTTAAGGAAAGCGGAAGGGGTCTTTACATTATGCGAACATGTATTGATGATATGCATTATATTTTTCATCCCGATGGTACAGAACTAATACTGGTAACAAGAATAAATAAAGAGCAAAGTTGAAAACTGCTGTTTTTCTTTATATATTCAATGAAATATCGCCAGGGTTAGACATTCCTAAACAATCTGTAATGAAAAGAAACCGTAATAAAAGAAGGAGCCAGAAGCTATGCCTAGAAAAAAAATTGCTCTGATTGGTGGAGGACAAATTGGCGGTGTCCTTACACAGCTGATTGCCCAAAAACAACTTGGAGACGTTGTTCTTTATGATATTGTTGAAAACCTGCCACAAGGCAAAACACTTGATATTGTTGAAGCTTCAAGAGTTGATGGTTTTGATGTAAAGGTAACAGGGACCAATGATTATAAAGATATTCAGGGAGCTGATCTCGTTATTGTTACTGCCGGCTTACCCCGTAAACCCGGAATGAGCAGGGATGATCTGCTTGTAACAAATGCAAAAATCATAAAGACAGTTGCTGAAGCAGTTAAGACTTATGCACCTAATGCTATTTCAATAATTATTTCAAACCCTCTGGATGCAATGGTTACTCTATTTCAGAAAGTAACCGGATTTCCGGCTAACAGGGTTATCGGCCAGGCTGGGGTATTGGATTCATCCAGATTTGCTACATTTTTATCATGGGAACTGGGTGTTTCAGTTAAAGATATAAACGCTATGGTCTTAGGCGGACATGGCGATACGATGGTGCCATTAGTCAGATATGCTAATGTCAACGGAATCCCTGCAATGGAGTTGCTTGAGAGAAAATATAATGATGCAAACAAAGCAAAAGAAATAATGGAGGCAATTGTTCAAAGAACAAAAATGGCCGGAGGTGAGGTTGTTAACCTTTTGAAGACAGGTTCTGCATTCTATTCCCCTGCTTCATCTGCCATTACAATGGCTGAGGCAGTTTTATACGATCAGAAACGCTTATTGCCGGTTTGTGCATTCCTTAATGGTGAATTCGGGGTGAATGGATTTTATGTAGGAGTCCCGGCTGTTATCGGCGAAAACGGAGTTGAAAAGGTTATTGAACTTACTCTTTGCGAAGAAGAAAAAATCGCATTTGAAAATTCCATAAATGCTGTTAGATCGTTAGTCGATGATATGAACCGGTTAGGTTTATAACTGCCACTGTCCTAAACTATTGCATTTCGAAAACCCCGTATTAAAGCGGGGTTTTTTATTTTAGCCTTTTCTTCGAAATATTTATAACCGCAAATAAATATAACCTGCCCTGTCTATATGAATATAATTAAAAGAAAACAGAGATTTTAATGTCAGTAATACTTATGAAATGAAGATCTGAAGTTTTAAGGGAGATAGTAAAATGCAGAAAAATATACGGTAATCCACCGCTTTTATAAAAAAAGCGGTGGTAAGTTAAAATTTATTCAGCTGCGTAAACACTTACGTATTTTCTGTCACCGCGTTTTACTTCAAACTTTATATGTCCTTCAATAGTTGCATATAAAGTATCATCGCTGCCTTTTTTGACATTAGTGCCAGGATGAATCTTTGTTCCTCTCTGTCTTACAATGATTGAACCAGCAGAAACCAATTCACCACCGAATCTCTTTACGCCCAGTCTTTGCGCATTACTATCTCTACCGTTTCTTGATGAGCCTTGCCCTTTTTTATGAGCCATGAATTACCTCCGGTATTAGCCTATCTTTATGATTTCAATTTTACTTAAATATTGTCTATGACCGTTTTTAACTTTATAGCCTTTTCTTCTTTTTTTCTTAAAAACTATAACTTTATTATCCTTTAAATGTTCAATAACCTTAGCCTGAACCTTTAAATTACTGAGAAAAGGAGCACCAACCTTGGTACCTTCATCATCTGAGAATATTAAGACATTATCAAAAGTAACTTCTGAATCTGGTTCAGCTTTCAGTCTTGGGACATAATACTTATTTTTTTCGGTCACCTTGAATTGTTGTCCTGCTATATCAACAACAGCAAACATTTAGAATCCTCCCGTAAAGCTTTTTTAGAATCTCAAATATATAAAATCCCGGCTTATTAGTCAATTAAATTATAAAGAAAAGAACAGCCTGACTATTCTGATATCTTTTTATAATAATTGATAAGTCCGTTTGTCGATGAATCGTGTGAAACGACCTGACCTTTTTCCTCTAATTCTGGCAAAATTGCCTTAGCTAGCTGTTTTCCCAGTTCTACTCCCCACTGATCAAATGAATTTATATTCCAGATCACACCCTGTGTAAAAATTTTATGCTCATAAAGTGCAATAAGACTGCCCAGACTCCGCGGGGTAATTTTTTTCACCAGAATTGAGTTACTGGGTTTATTTCCCTCAAATACCTTGTGAGGAAGCAGCTTTTCAATCTCTTCAGGTTTTAATCCGCTCTTTTCAAGTTCTGACTTTACTTCATCCTCCGTTTTCCCTTTCATCAGGGCTTCAGTCTGCGCAAAGAAATTTGATAAGAGCAATTTGTGATGTTCGCCTACCGGATTGTGGGTTTCGACCGGCGCAATAAAATCAGCCGGAATTAGCTTTGTACCCTGATGAATCAGCTGATAAAAAGCATGCTGCCCGTTTGTACCAGGCTCCCCCCATACAATTGGACCTGTTGAATAATCAACATGTGTGCCATTTCGTGTGATGGTCTTGCCGTTGCTTTCCATATCTCCCTGCTGGAAATAAGCCGGAAAACGGTGCAGATACTGATCATATGGCAATATTGCATAGCTTTGTGCATCCCAGAAATTATTATACCATATCCCAAGCAGAGCTAGAATAACAGGCATGTTTTTTTCAAAAGGCTCACTTCTGAAATGCTCATCCATCTCAAAGGCTCCGGTCAGAAGCTCTTCAAAATTGTCCATCCCTAAATAAATTGCAATCGAAAGCCCTATAGCTGACCAAAGTGAATACCTGCCGCCAACCCAATCCCAGAATTCAAACATGTTCTTTGGGTCTATTCCAAATTTGGAGACTTCCTTTTCGTTCGTCGAAAGTGCAGCAAAATGTTTTGCAACAGCAGATTTATCCCCTGCTGATCTTAAAAACCATTCTTTAGCTGTATTAGCATTAGCAATTGTCTCCTGTGTTGTAAAAGTCTTCGAAGCAACAAGAAATAATACTGTCTCCGGATTTAACTTCTTTAAGACTTCAGAAATATCAGTACCATCAACATTTGAAACAAAATGTACATTTAATCCCGGCTTTCCATATGGCTTTAATGCTTCTGTTACCATAACAGGACCAAGGTCTGACCCGCCAATGCCTATATTAACAATATCTGTAATTGTTTTACCAGTATAGCCTTTCCAGCTGCCGTTTCTTACAGAATCGGAAAACTCTCTCATATGCTTTAGAACAGCATTAACTTCAGGCATAACATCTTTACCATCCACATAAACTGGCCTATTGGAGCGGTTGCGTAAAGCAGTATGAAGAACTGCCCTGTTTTCAGTAACATTAATTTTTTCACCGCTGAACATTTTTTCGATCCACTTTTTCAGTTCTGAATCCGCAGCCAGCTGCAGCAGTAATCTTAATGTATCTTCAGTAATCCTGTTTTTTGAGTAGTCCAGCAGAATATTATTAAATTTGAGTGAAAATTTTTCAAAACGGGTATTATCCTGTTCAAACATCCGGCGCATGTTAATGCCGGAAAGACTTTTCTGATGCTCAACAAGCTTTTTCCATGTATCCGATTGTGTTAATTTCGACATTCTATTTTCTCCGTTTTTTATCTCTATTATTTATTCTGGTATTTTGAAGCGGTAACCGACACCTTTTACTGTCTCAATAAAATCAGCAAATTCCCCCATCTTCTCTCTGATTTTTCTAACATGCACGTCAACTGTTCTCTCAACTACAAATATATCATCACCCCATATATCCTTAAGCATAGTTTCCCGGCTGAAAACTTTTCCTGGTTGCGAAGCCAGATAGAAAAGTATTTCAAATTCCTTTTTAGGAAAAGTAATCGGCTCTCCGTCTATTGATATTTCAAATCTTTCACGGTTAATATCCAACGGACCGATTTTAATTTCCTTTGGCACATTCCTGCCTTCCATA
>JBLNEL010000150.1:0-13596 GCA_050262615.1 Bacillota bacterium | reverse complement strand
GATAATGGTACACCTCTGCTACGAGAAGGTCAGCTAATTTCTTTTGTCCCGTAACGTGTCTCAAGACGGGAAACTACTGAGGAAAGAATTAAGTCTCTGTCAAATAAACCGGCAGCCATTTTTCTCTCCGAAGATTTAAGCTTGTCTAAATCAGCCTTCCCGCTTTTGTATTCTAATATTTTACAAAGCAGTGCTTCCGGATTCTCCGGGGGCACTGTTACTTCTAATGGCAATTCTTTTAATATCTTTGCAACTTCACTCTCCTGATTTACCGATGCTATCAATGGGGATCCTGAAGCAAGTATATTCAGAAGTTTAGATGGTATGAGAATTTCTTTTATTTCCTTCCTTAACATCACAAGTGAAATATCTGCACTAATAAGCATATTGTAAAAATCTTCTTTGGGCTGAACATCCAGAAAAAGAACATTTTTTAAATTCATCTGCATCGCTCTCTGTTCTATCAGTTTCCTTTGAACTCCGTCACCTGCAATTACAAACCTTATCTTTTCATTTTTATTTTGTGCTATTTCAGCTGTCTTCAGAAGGATTCCGGCACACTGCTTAACTCCAATATTGCCTGCGTGGAGCACAATAAAATCATCTGTAAGATTATGCTTTATTCTGAATGATAAAGGATCATTTGTATGCTCATATATTTCCCTGAAATTTACCCAGTTCCGGAACAATAGAAGTTTTTCTCTACCTGCTTTGCTGCATCGAATGTTATTGTTCATATCCTCACCGATACTGCTGACCAGCCCTGCTGACTTATATGAAAACTTCTCCAGACGCCTTAATATGTTTATTGCAAATTTATTTTTTATCATTCCAAGCTCAATTGCTGCATCCGGCTGCAGATCCTGAATATGAATGAATAAAGGATATCTTCTTATTCTGCTGATAGCAGAGCAGATGACCATGCTGAAAAACGGGGGTGAAACACAGATCAAAAGATTATCTTTTTTAACTAAGAGCAGCTTAATAAATAATAATAAGCTGAATATCAGCTCATGAATTATCCTTTTTATTGTACCGGGCTCCTTTGGAACATAAGTAAATATTCTGTGTATCTGAATATCTGATATCGTCTCTTTATAATAAAGCCTTCGCGGATAACCTTTACGTTTCTTCCATTCGGGATAAAAAGGAAAAGTAGTAAAGACTCTTACCTTGTGTCCTTTTTCTACAAGAAACTTTGCAAAGTCATATGAGTACACCCCAATGCCCGTAAGCTCAGGATAAAAGTAAAGACTTACAATTGAAACCTTCACATCCCCCTCCCCATTGATTAACTCTACTGCCTTTTTCAAATCAGATCGTAATCCACACATACATGCCAACAGTAAACTGATCTAATTCTTAAATCCCCCCCTGCGGCAGCTATAATTCTTATTTCATAATTCATAATTCATAATTTTAACCAGATTTTCGTACTCCCTGATAATATTATTATAGTGTTCCTCTTTCCCATTTTCCTGTTCTGCTTTTCTTTTTGCATTATTCCCTAGCCTTAACCTTTCATCCGGATTGTTGTACAAAGCCTTTATTTTTTCTGACAATTCATAATAATCTCCCGGAGGAAAAAGAATTCCGGTTTTATTATTTATTAATTCCGGTATCCCTCCTGTATCAGAAGCAATAACCGCCTTGCCTAAGGCCATTGCCTCAAGCACTGAATAAGGATAATTCTCATACCACTCCGATGGCACCAGCACTATCCTGGCTGAAGCAATAAGTTTCTTTAGTTCACTAGCACTAACAAATCCTGTCAGTTCAACATTTTTCATCGACCTTACTCTTATAAACTCTTCAGTCTCTTTTTTAAGCTCTCCCTCACCTGCAATTATAAACTTTATTTCCCTCAGCATTTCCGCTGCCTTCAGGAGCGTCCTTATGCCTTTATGCACTTCAAGCCTGCCGGAAAATAGAACAAATCCTTTTTCTTCCTCAAGATTCTTTACTGAGTAATTCTGCTCTATAGAGCACTGATCTATAAAGTTATGTATAACTCTCAGTTTGTCCTTTCTTATTCCCTTCTCAATCATTTTCCTGTAAAGAAATTCTGATGGACAGATCCATAAGTTTACTCTCTCCTTATAGAGCCTGAAGACTTTTCTGGTTAAGCAGCTGATAACTGCAAGAAATGTTGCTTTCAGACTATTGTTGTAGCACCTGTTTTTAAGTGCCTTCAGGCAATCTCCCCCAATACATTGTTCACAGATCTTCTCTTTGCAGTAAAGATTATTATTTGCACATATCAGGTGGTAATCATGAAGCGTTTCGACTACAGGGATTCTCATTCCTGCAGTCACAGAAAGTATGGATGGCGAGATCTGGTAAAATATATTCTGTAGGTGAACAATATCCGGCCTGAAACTATGCACAAGCTTATTGAATTTTTCTTTTGCCTCTAAGTTGTATATAGCATTTAATAATGCCTTTGCTGATTGAGCAGCAGATGCATTCTTCCACGTTCTGCTTGTAAGTCCTGAAATAAAATATTCCTCATACTCCGAATCTATATTTTTAGGATCTCTGATGCAGAACTCAGCCACATCGTGCCCTTTTGATCTCAGGAGATCCTTCAGTGAAATAAAATAAGTATCTGCTCCTCCTGCAATGTGATTGTACTTATTTACCAGCAGCACTTTCATTTTCCGGTCCTTTATTTTTAAGAACATATTCAATTGCCTGCTTGAAGCCGCAAATCATTCGCTCAACTGATATATCCCTGAAAGATCTTTCTGCAGCAATTTTTGCTTCTCTTAAGAGTTCTCTCTCATTAATAAACCTTATGCAGCATTCTTCAAACATATCAGGATCACATTTACCAAGTGCGATGAAAGCTTTAGTGTTTTCAATGTATTCGGCTTCAGGACTGTGAAATGTATTCTCTGTTCCGTCTTTTACCGATATTACAGGAATTCCGAATGCCAGGGCGTGAACAACATTTAAGCCAAGATACCCCGGACTTATAAGGAGGTCACATCGAGACAGAACATTACCAAGAGTTTCCTGATCAGTAAGTTCACCATAAAAAGTTATATTCGGCATGTTAACTTTACTAACAAATTCTCTTAACTTATTTTCTAACACACCGCCGCCAACAATATGAAAACTGCATTCGGGATACTTCACAGCAATACGGACGAATAATTCAACAGCAAACAAAGGCTTTTTATCTTCGCTTAGCCTTCCTAAAAATAAAAATGAAACACCTGGCGGGTTTTTTACCGCAGCATCTTTTAACGTGGGATTTTTTGTTTTTTCAGCCATCTTTTTTTTCATGCATTCCGTATCAACTGAATTCCATGCAACAAATACACTACTCTTATCAATTCTATTGGAGGTTAAAAATTCCTTTCCCTTTAAACTGTATACAATGCTTGCATCTGCAGTTTTGTGTAAAAGAATGCGGATACTCCGCCTTATGCCATTATTGCCCTGTTTATCTGTTCTAACGTATCCATGCCCCCACCAAATAAGGCGTGAAGAAGTAATGCGGGCAAGAACCGGGATCAGATAAACATTGAGCATCTTTAAGCTCATTTCATGTATGATAACTTCAGGCTTATTGCGGAATATCCGCAGCATAACAGACACATAAGAGAAGTATGGGTTTGAGGAAGGAAAGTATCCTTTAACTTTTATGAATATATGATCAGGCAGAGTTAATGTGCCAGAAGTATTTAAAAGTCTGCTGTAGAGGACCTTTATATCAAACGTCCTGCTTAGACTGATAAAAAATGGAATCCTGTAACTGGGCAGTTCCCTCTGAATAATATAGATCATTTTCCCCCTCACTATTAAGAGACTCTTTCTTACTCTCTGTGCTGAATTTTCTCCCTCCCCGGTGAAATTCCGCAGTTTTATACCGTATTCCCGTATAATTCAAGTGTCTTTATGGCTATCATCTTCCAGCTGTATTTCTTCTCAGCAATTTCCCTGTTAAATTGTCCTATTTTTTTAAGCTCTTCAGTATTCTCTTTAATGTGATCGATCACTGCCTGCAGCTCTCTTTCATTATCAAAATCAACTATATACCCGTTTACTCCCTGAATAACATCATCTCTGAAACCTTCTATACAGCTTACAATAACAGGCTTTGCAAACGAGTATGCCAGCAATAAAGCCCCGCTCTGGTAAATTTTTCTGTAGGGCAATACCACTATATCTGCTGATAAAATAACTGAGGCTACTTCTTCATTCGGCACTTCTGCCCAGTTAAATTCTGTTTTGGTCTCCAGTCCTAGCTGCTTTGCCATTTCTTCATATTCCCTCCGGAATTCTTCATCTGCCCGGCCGCATACTTTAAGCCTGAAGTCATTATTTTTTATTTTGCTTAATGCCTTTAAGAGCTTATCCAGACCTTTGTATTCCCGCATTACTCCAAAGAGGATAAGTTCTATTCTGCCGTTATTCCTTTTTGTATTCTCGACTTCTATCTGACTGCGTGATAACTCTTCATAATAAATAAAATTACCGTGCGGTATGATCGATACTTTTTCATAATTTCTTTTTAATATTCTGCCTAATGAATCATATGCATATTTATTATGTACAATTATCTTCTTAGCTGACCTGTAGACATGCCTGTAAATAAACTTTTTAAAAACCGACGCCTCATGCGGATAAACATTGTGGCATGTAAAAACAGTATTCATGAATATTCTGCTTATTATGATAAACAGAATCCATTCTACATTCTGCAGGCGGAATGTCTGAAAATGTATTACATCGAACTTTTCACGAATAATTATCACAAGTGTTTTTACAATTGCCAATACATACTTAAATCGTTTTCTTATCATATGATCTTTTTCATATGACGGATAATACCTGAATACTCTGAATTTGCTGCAGCCTGAGATAAATGATGCCGTTGTTACTACTGTCAGATCAACATCCAGCTGTGAAAGCTCCCCGCATAAACAAAACGAGTAGATGTTTTCACCCCCAAAATGCTCTATCATAAGAACCTTCAGCTTTTCCACTCCTGCCTCTCTGATAATGAACTTTCCATCTTTGATTTAACCTTACTGAAAGACAATTGTTCTTTTGCAAGTTCATAGCCTTCTGAAGCCCACTTTAAGTAAAGATCCCTGTCCCTGATAAGTTCAATCACTTTCTCCGGAAAATCTTTTATTTCAACTGGCTTAAAGTATTTTGTCTTGGATAAGTCAATTCCTGATAATGCCTCATTTGTTCCAATTACAGGTAGCCCTGATAAAAGCGCCTGAATTACCTTGAACTTCATTCCTCCGCCATTGATAATGGGAGCAATAAACAAACAACTTTTATTAAAATATTCTGACAGATCTTCTACATATCCTGTCACAACTAAATTTGGACTCATTTTCTCAATCAGCCACGCCGGCGCATATGGACCTGTAATGTAAACTCTTATGTTCTTATTGTAATGCAGCAGCCTGGGCAGCAGCCTTGAAGTGATTATCCTCGCTGCCTGCTGATTAGGCGGATATGAATAATTTCCTGAGAAGATAAGTCTGTCAGGATCTCTGTTTATCGGCATCTCCTCAAATCCGGACAGCTCCTTTTCCATGCGTATCGAATTTGGAATTACATCGATTTTCGATTCATTAACACCAAATGTTCTAATCAGCTTTTTCTTTTCTTCCTCTGTAAGCATCCAGTATTTCCAGATATATTTATCCATCTTTCTCTGTGTATAGAAGTATTCAATCAGGCCTGCTAAAACAAGCAGATTTCTTTTTAACGAACGCAAATGGAATAATGAAGATGCCAGCCGTTTAGGTTCATAATTGTGAAGATCCATAATTATCCGGCAGAAATTATCTGAGAGGACCTTTGCAAAACCAGAGAAATAAAACCCTTCCATTATTATACATTCCAGCAAAGGGTCATTACAGACAGCTTCAATTTCAATTACCGTTTTATCTGAATAAAATGACTGGCTTGATGAAATCCCGTAACCTTTCAGCATCTTTATCAGACTGAATTTATCTTTCTTCAGCTCAATTAATGCTATTCCGTTTATTTCGGTGCAGGAATACTTGTCTCCAAAGCATAAAACCCTTATTCTGTAATCTCTCAGTGAATCAATTGTTTGCCTGACCCGCATATAGTAGCCGGTCTGTTTTCTAAAAGGGTTTTCAATGCAGAATATTACCACACTCTTTTTATTCATACTTATTTCAGGCAGCATAAGTTACAGTCTCTCCTTTATTATTTACCAATAAGACAATTAAGCTTACAGCCAGCCAGAATATCGTATCCAGATTACTGTAAGGCCACATAAAGTGAGGCGCAATTAAAGCTGTGATTATATATGAAATGCACCCTGAGGAAAGTGTCTTTATAACTTTATTTTCATTTTCCCTGAATTGTTTTATTACACTTTTGACTGTTCTATATACAGTCAGCATTAAAATTATTAGTCCTGCAATACCAAATGCAGCGGTCAGCCCCAGAATTGAATTATCTGCATTGTATACAGTATCTGTAAATAATCCCGGCGAATAAAAAATAAACCCATGCGGACCTATTCCTAAAAATGGGTTTATTTTAATTAACTCAATTGAATTTTGCCACAAACCTATTCTGGTCTTCTGAAGTGTTTCAGGAAATTCGAATAAAATATTTAATCTGCTTAATACCGGCACATCTTTTAACATTTCTGAAAAATAAATGCCTGACATGTTAAGCCATATAATGTAAATAGCAGCAGGAACCATTGCCGAAAAAATAATTTTATTTCTCCGCTTTGCCTTAAGGAACAGGAATATCAGAAGCATCAGCCAGCTTTCCCTTGATCCGCTTATAACTGTAAAAACCAGAAGAATCAGTTGAAATGCTTTTTTAATAGCTGAAGCTCTTATGCTTTCAGAACAGAATGAGGAAACAAATATATACCCCCAGACCATCCTTATTCCTATTTGATTATAAATCACATATTTAACGTTCATAAACAGAAGCCTCGTTTCTGAAATATCAGTCTGCCACTTTTTCTGCCTTAAATGAAAAGCTGCAGGAATTGTATCAAGCTGAAAATAAAAAACTGAGGATATGTTATTGACTTCAATAAATCTTAAGGTAAGAACAAATATTGCTGTAATAAAAGCTGCAGCACCTCCGGTAAACAAAAGGCGATTAACATGTCTTTCGGGTATTAAATTTTTATTTACTATTATCATAGGGAAGGTCGAACTGAACATCAGGAAAGTAAAAGTGATATTTCTTTTATAAAGATTAGTGTGGTCGGAATAAGGAAGTGAATTTATAAGCACCACAAGAAGCAGAAAATAGTAGCATACAAGAAACTTAAGAAATAATTTTAAGTTTTCAGGCGGGATCTTTCTTTTTGTTACCACGAGCATTATCAAAAATAAGATGACAGTGCAGTGGTAAATGCCCTGTACGCCATAGGTCCATAAGCCTCTGAAAACCAGAAGGTCCCCTATAAACACAGAGGCCACAAAAATATAAGTCAGTCCCCCCGCAGATCTCATATCTTTATTTTATACTTTATAATCTGTTTAGTTTAAATTTTTGAAAGAATTTCTTTTAATTCTGTCTCCCATCTTTGCATTGAATAGCTGTTTTCAATTATTCTCCTTGAAGCCCTGCCTGCTTTGTCTCGTACGCTCTTGTCCCTGAGATATTCAACAATTGATTTTACTTCATCAAAGGCTTCTGCCTCATCAATGCTGGTTTTAATCAGCAGTCCGTCTAACTCTTCACACTTATAAATATGTTTTGCTTCGCCTGCCGGTGTTGCAATAACAGGCAGCTCGCTGCATAATGCTTCAAGCAGGTAATATGAATTCCCCTCATACCTCGACAAATAAAAAGCAACATCTGCCCTGCTGTAATATGCAGGCAGATCGAAGTAGTTTATATTTTCATAAATATCAGTGTTCCATCTTTTCTTTAAACTGTGGCTGCCGCTTATTATAATTGTCCATCTGACGCCTTCAAGCTTCTCAATCAGCTTTTCAAGAAAATCAAACCCTTTCAGATACCTGTCATACCTCGAAATAAAAAGGCAGTTTAATTCCCGTTTTGCCTCTTCAGTTTTTGCCTCTATCGTATCTGACGAAGCCGAAAGCAATTTTTTGAAATGCTTTGTATCCACAGCATTGCATAAAAGGTAAGAGTCTGAATTAAAATACCGTCTTAACTCATCTCTTACACATTGACCTACTGCAACCCTGCTCATTTTCATGCCGCTTAAAAATTCGGAAGGACCCAGAGTTAGATATTTATTTATTAGAAAACTCTTCCAACTATATTTTGAACTTACTGCATCTGCAAGCCCCATCGAAGTGCCATGATGGAAGTTTATATATTTTACTCCCTTCTTACGCTTTATGCCTATTCCATAATTCCCATTTGAGATAACAAGACTATAATCTTTAATATTTTTAATCTGTTTTCCGGTGCGCAATGGCTTAACAACTGAGTTTATATACCTCAAATTATTCAGCTTATCCTGCTTTATCGTTCCCGAATGATAATAGTGAACTTCATATCCATTCCGGCATAGAAAATTCTCTAGGTAGTAATTAAACCTTTCCACTCCCCCGCTTACTTCAGAGGGAAGATATGGAGTAACAATTGCCGCAAGTTTCATAACCGGGTAAACTCCTCTGAGCCAAAATATAATTTATTTCTCAGCCTAAGATCATTTCTTGAATTTCAGTAAACTTATAATTGATTTTTTTATCCTTTCATTAAACCTTCTTTTAATAAAATCATACTGAAGACTGATAACTGATTTTTCTATATTGTACTCACTTCTCAGAAATGAATAATGCTTTATTAAAAATCTTAAATTATTTGTAATTGCAGAGAATTCATAAATAGCAGGATTTATTCCCCTTTGGCCGCTTCCCTTGCAGTACTTTGGAGAAAGATTATAGCATATTTGGTCATTAAGAAGCAGTATCTTTCTGCCGGCTTTCCGACACTTTAAGTAAAAGTCCGTCTCTTCCCTGTACGACGACCCCCGGTAATGAGTATCATAACTTACTTCAGTGAATATTTCTTTTTTCATAAGAGCAACTGCCTGAAGATACGGCACTTCAGTAAATTTTGCCGGAGGATAATTCAGCCTGATGCCAAATTCATCGAGCCCGCTAAGATCTTTTTCTTTCTGCCTGTATCTCACAAAAGTATCCTTATAACTTTCATTATCCGACATATAAAACACTCTCCCGCCTGTAATATCGGCTTCTTCAGTCCTCATTATTCCTATCATCTCCTTTATACAGTCTTTACCAAGTATGACATCATCTTCTCCCATGAAAACATATGGAAAGACCGAAGCTTTTACTCCCCTGTTCCTGCTGAAGGGCAGACCTTTTCTTTTCGGATTCTCAAGAATTTTAATATTTATGCTGTTGGCTGAACTTTCATACTCATCTAGAATCTTACAGTGATCCCGTGTTTTCCATTTTTCCCGCCTTGTTACTTCTTTTTGACTTATACACTTGTCCGGATCAACTCCATTATAAGTATTCATTTTTTCATCCGCTTTCTTCCCTTTACCCTGAATTGATTTCAGGAATTTCAATGTGCCGTCAGTACACCCATCCAGGACAAATATTATTTCCCGCACACAGGACTGAGAAAAGTAAGAATCAATTACTACTTTAAGCGTGTGCTCCCTGTTATGAGTTGGTATTATAACCGATACGCCTTCCATATAGTATTTTATTTAATAATGATGGAGCAATTACTCTGTATTTCCACCCTGCGGCAGCAAATAGCAAAACTATCAGAAATGAAATAAAACTGCTGCGTATCGTCATTAAATTCACTGAAGATACTGCAATTGCAGTTATTGACATTAAAGCAGCCCTGCTGACCCTGGATTCCGGAAAATAACATTTCTGCCTTATCAGCAACAGGAATGATGTACCAAGTGAAATAAACTCTGTTGCTGCTGATGTTACTGCCGCCCCTGTGATTCCATAAACAGGTATCAAAAGGCTTAAGGCTGTTATATTAAAGACAGCAGCAATTACAGATATGAAAAAATACTGCCTCTGCATTCTGTGCGCTACAATAAGAAAGCCCGCCACGTTTCCTGAAAAAATTGAAATATAAGCAAGGGATAATATTCTTAAAGCAGAAGAAGCTTTTTTGAATTCATCTCCATAGCAGATCTTCAGAATAATTTCCGGGAAACTAAAGACTATTATTGAAAATAATGCGCCTGTCATAAGCATTGCTGTCAGAATGTCATTTACAGAAACATTATTTTCTTTACCAGAAATGATCTCATTTATCATTGGGAAAAAAGTCATCATAAGTACCGATATAAAAGGATTTAACAGATCAGTAAACTTGTAGGCTGCATTGAAAAGTCCTGCAGATTCAGCCCCAAGATGATAGAATACTACTGAAGAATTTATGCGGAAATATATATTGACAAATATTCCGGCCAGGGCCAGATATTTTACTTCATTTAAGCAGAATCTGCATTGCTCAACTGTTAAAGAAACTTTTTCAGTTACTTTTTGAACTTTTAGAAAAATTATAAGACTTCCCAGAAGCGGGAAGAAGGCCTGGGACAGAAGAATTATCCACAACTGAAGGGAAAAATAAACTGAAATGACTATTGAAAGTGTATTTACGATATTAACTGCAGCACTTGCCGCCGATGGGAATTCAAGCTGGTAATTTGCAATAAAAAACGAACTTGCACTGCTGAAGCAGTAATTGATCAGGAAAACAGAATAAACTAAAATAAGGCAGATCAGATCAGATCCGTTTGAGGTAAAGTAACCCGAAGAAAAATATATTACAGGCAGAAGGATTAAAAACACTATAAACCTTATTAAAAAGGCACCTTTTATAAGACTAAGATTTCTGCTGCCGTTTTGAGTGATTTCACGAGTAATTACGTGGTTTAAAGAAAGGTCGATAAAGGGGACGAACATCAGGACAAAATTTACAGCAACCGTATAATTGCCATACTGCTGCGGACCCAGATACCGGCTAATTAACAGGATATTAATAAATCCAAGCACAAGCTGCAACAGCCTTGCGGCTAAGGCTCCCCCCAGACTCAGCATCGTTTTTAGCTCCCCCTGGAAAATAAACTAAAGACTAAAAACCAAAAAGGCAATAGTCTCTTATGAAAAAGCCATTTTTAGAAAGATTTAGGGCAAAAACAGGTCTCTTTACTAAAATAACACGAAAAAGTGTCGACAATGAACTAATGATTTTAAGGCAAAGCTACCAGGATTTGTAAGGTAATTATATGGGTCAAAAAAGATACAACTTGCTTAATGGGTTAAGATTCATCGCAATAATTCACATCTTCTTATTTCATTATTTCAAATATTTATTTAAAGATAACCAGCTCTTATATAATTTCGTGGGCTCAGGTTTTTATTCCACAAGTATTTTCTTTATACTTTCCGGATTTATGCTCTATGCAGTCTATTCCAATAAAATAGAGTATCCAAATTTTAAGAAAAAGTTTTGGACTGCAAGGTTTTCAAAGACGTATCCTCTTTATTTACTGACACTTGCGTTTTATATACCTCAATATTTCCTGGGAGGAAATGGAAGTAATACCGTAACACAGACTGTTTACACTTTACTGGGGGTGTTTCTTCTTCAGTCCTGGATTCCCAACAGTGATATTATCTACATATTTAATTATGAAACCTGGTCGCTGTCGGTATTGTATTTCTTCTACATGTGTTTTCCTTCACTTGTAAATTTTGTCAGGAATAAAGATCCCAAAAAGCTGCTTAACCTGGCCTTAGCTGTCTGGATCATATATTTTATTCCCTCATTTATTACGCTTATTTCAGGAATGTCAGGCGATTCGGTAATAACACTCCTTTTGACCCGAAATCCATTGTTTAGAATACCGGAATTCCTCTTTGGGATAATCCTGGCAAAAGCTGCCAAAGAGGCAGACCTGAATTTCCTTATAAAATTCCTTAACCGTAACCGCGCTTATTTAATAATAATTAACCTTTTAATAATGATAGTTGGACCGTTTTTCATCCCTGAACTACTTACACATAACGGTTTATTCCTTCCTCTGCAGGGAGCATTAATTCTGTCATTGCTTTACGAGAAAGAAAATTCCGAAGACAGGGTAATGAACAGGATTATGAACGTTCTTGGAGGAGCCTCACTTTCTTTTTATCTGATTAATGCCCCATTGGAAAGCATTATCCGCAGAATAATTATATTCTTTGACCTGGGTAATATTAAACATTACGAGCATCTGACAGTTTTTGACATGAGCGAATTTTCCAGACTGGTCAGCCAGTTCCCGAGCTTTGCCTCTCTGCAGATGCCGGGCCTTTTAGCTATACTTGTAACACTTGTAATTATTCTCTCCTCGGTACTGATTCAAAAGTATTTTGTAAATCCTGTCAGTAAGAAAATAAAAGAAATTACAACGCATAAAACAAAAGAAGAGCCCGAGACAAGCACTTATATCCCTGCTCACAGAAATTAATACTGAGAGCGCCGGATTCCGTAAAGAAATATGTAAAGATTTTATTTGACAATTGTTTAATATTATATATTTTGGCTGGGCATTTTTAATTAATTTATATAACTAAAACATGTCGAAGCTGAATAAGTCTATAATCCTCCTTTTCACAATTTTGGTTCTGATTGCAGGAGATATTTATCCAAATGACCCTTTAACCTTAAAGGATTCACTTAATATTGTGGTCCTGGGCTCTTCAACCGCTGCCGGGGTGGGCGCTTCATCAAAAGAAAAATCATGGGTAGGCTTATTGAGCAGTTATTGCCGTTCTATCAGCGACAGGATCTCGGTAGTAAATCTGGCAGTCAGTGGTTATACCTCATATCATGTTATGCCTTCAGAATTCAAATCCCCAAAGAACCGTCCGTTTTCTGATTCCGAGCATAACATATCAAAAGCTTTGAAATTGAATCCAAATATTATTCTGGTTAATCTTCCCACAAACGACATAGCAAGCGGTTTTACCGTTGCAGAATTGCTGCAAAATTTCCGTGTGCTTGACTCAATAGCCAGTCAGAGAAACATTAAATTATATTTTACAACATCCCAGCCAAGAAATCTAATAGCTGACACACTCAGATTAAAATTAATAGAGCTAAAGGATTCGGTTCTTTCCAAATATGGCGCAAGGTCTATTGATTTCTGGAACGGGATAGCAACATCTCAGGGACTTATAGTTGACAGGTATAACGCAGACGGCGTGCATTTAAACGATATCGGGCATACTTTCTTGTTCTCCAGAGTTGAGAATAAGGATATCTTACAACTCCATCCGAACCTGGTTGGACTGAATCCAGGCTCTGACAGACAGAACAATCCAGACTATAAATTATTTAACTGTTACCCGAACCCGTTTAACTCTTCAACAGAAATTAATTATAAGCTGCTGAAGAAGAGTCACATTGAATTGAAGATTTATGATTTTTTAGGACAGGAAATTACGACATTGGTTAATATGCAGCAGGAGGCAGGCGATTACAGTGTGTATTTTAATGCAGGGGACCTCTCTAGCGGAATCTATTTATACAGCCTTAAGACCGACCGTAGTACAATTTGCAAGAAGATGTCCCTGATTAAATAAG
>JBLNEL010000149.1:0-7760 GCA_050262615.1 Bacillota bacterium | reverse complement strand
ATTCTATACCTGTGCCGATATTTACTACTTCGTACTTTTTTAGATTTTTACATTCTGACAGCATAACTATTGCTTTTGCAATATCTTCCGTAAAAATATAATCACGCTTAGAGGTGATATTTCCCAAAAATATATTATTACCTTTCTTTATCTGTTCAATAATTTCAGGTATAAGGTGTTTATTAGTTTCAAAGGGGCCATAAGTATTGAAAAATCTCATTGAGGTAACTTCCAATGAGGAAGTGTGTGAAAAATATTCACCGATATTTTCTGCAAGCAGTTTGCTGCATCCATATACATCAACCGGTGAGGGCCGATCATTCTTTTCGGATAAACAATGGAGTTCACTTGCATATATTGCACCGCTCGATGCAAGCATTACTCTTTTTACACCAAATCTGGCCGCAGCATCTAAGACTGAATAAGTTCCATCTACATTAATTTTAATTGTTTCTAAAGTATTATTATTACAAAATGGGATAAAGTGAATTGCTGCAAGGTGAATGATGACCTCAGGCCGGAGGCGCATTATTTTATCTGAAAGATTATCCGAATCTTCTACTTTTCCTGTAATTACTTCCAATAATTTATTTTCTTTGAATTCCTCCAGGTTTTCCTTTCTGCCGAAAGAAAAATCATCATAGACAGTTACACGGCATTTATTTAAAAGCAGGTGCCGTACAGTTTCTCTACCGATAAACCCGGCACCCCCTGTTACAAAATAATTCTGATAAATCATTTTATCCTCCAGATAAAGTGCTCCTAGCAAAATGATAAATGAATTATTTTTACCTGTTGTTAAAAAATGTAAACAACCGGTATTAATTTATCCATGCATTAAAATGGTACCCTCAATCCGGCAAAATGATAAATATTTTTTATCATGCATAATAATGCTCTTTTACTGATAGTTAATTTCAGTAAGGCGCTCATAGTGCTGTGAATGCGAATCGAATCGTTTTAACAGATGCTGTGCTTTTGAAGGAACATATGCCTGAGTATAATTCTCTCCTGCAAATTCTTTTACATCATTTATTCCGTCAAACCTCATTATTGTTATGAATTCAACTTCTTCTGTGTGTTCCCTTTTCAGCAGTTCAATTCCTCTATAACCTTTGATGTTTTTTCCTTCAATGCTTTTCCATACTTCTTCATAAAGTAATTTTTCATATTTATCAGCATTTTCAGGTGTAGTAAAGCCGTGCCATATTCTTACTATCATTTATTTTCTCCTTAGTTATTAAAGAATGTGAACTTACCTGAGTTTATTATTTCTCTTATGGATTTGACAAATTTATCGGGTGCATTTACCCCGGGATTGGTTTTGTAAAGGAATCCAATCTGATTTAATTCATCCATTTCATCTTCTAATAAGTTCGCTTCCATTTTATCTGCAGGCCTGCCAGGCAGTTTAGCAAACAAGATATTCTCATTGTTAAACCTGCCGGAATTTAATTGTGCCGATACATGATAACCGCATTTACATAAGTTATTCTGTTTAACAAGGCTGCAATTTTTAAATAAGAAAGATTGCAATTTCCCCCTGGCTCTTGAAAGACGCTTTCTGAAGACTGCTGCACTTATTTCAAGTATTTCAGCTCCTTCGGTACTGTTAATTCCGAAAATATCAACAAGCAGAAAAGTTATCCTGAGTTCACGCGAGAGGCATAAGAGGAGTCCCTGCAGGCAGCTTATTCGGATTTCATCAAAGTATAATTTTTCCTCAGACTCCAACTCGCGTTGTTTCCATTTGGAAGAGGATTCGAGCTCAAGTTCCTCCTCATATTTCAAAAACGTGGAGGAGTATCTTTTTTCTACCTGCTTATATCGTAAAAGATAATTAGCCGCAACTTTATATACCCAGGTCGTAAAGAGACTTTTACCCTTAAAGGAATCAAGGTTAGTAATTATTCTGATTAAAATTTCCTGTGTGGCATCATCGGCATCAGCAGGATTATAAAGCATTCGTAAAGCCAGGCCATATACTTTATCCTGAATTCCCCGGATTATTTTTTCAAGCGAAGTTCTGTCGCCGGCTTTTGCCTGTTCTATCAGGATGTTAAAATCCATATAAATCCTTTTGTTGTGTATACTTTAGATACAAAACTTGAAGAAGTGTGACATAATATAATGCTCTTCTTCTGTTTTTTTTTGCTATTGATGCATTTATGCCGCTTATCCATTCTTCAGCGCACTTTGCCGGCATATTGCTGCATAAATGTCCATAATGATTACTAAGCCTTTTCTGTATAATCCACTGCTTACTGAATTTTCCAAACTATTAATAAATATGACGATAGCACAATATTTAAACTAAAGCCTTAAATACAGGAAATATGGTTGGATAAACAGCAATTTATATACAAAAGATTATATTATTAGTACTTACATTAGTATTACAAAAGACAACAAATGTGAGAAATATAAATTTTATAAAATAAGGTATATCAATATGGATTCAACAGGATTTATAAAGAAATCGATATTGAGGAATATACTCATATTATTTATTGAAAGCATTATCTTAACTTCATGCACTTCAACAGAAGAGAATGATATTATCATTAAAGAACAGGGCAGTTTTACTGTAGGCGGCCGTGTAATTTCCACACCCGGAACTTTTGATCCTTACAATCCAGCCCCGAAAGGGCAGACTTTGCATGGAGATCATGCTTATGTTTTTTACCAGATTCCTGCAAAAAGACATAAATATCCCTTAGTAATGTGGCATGGTATCGGACAATTTTCAAAAACATGGGAAACCACACCAGACGGCCGTGAAGGTTTTCAGAATATATTTTTACGCAGACATTACGCTGTATATCTTATTGACCAGCCCCGCAGGGGCAATGCAGGCCGCAGTACAGTTTCTGCTAATGTTGAACCAGAAACAGATGAACAGCAATGGTTCGGGATGTTCCGTATCGGCATCTGGCCAAAATATTTTGATGGAGTACAATTTGCACGCGACTCAGCAACGCTGGACCAGTATTTTCGTCAGATGACTCCCAATATCGGACCTATTGATATAAATCTAAATGTAGATGCCGTTTCGGCTTTGTTTGATAAAATTGGATCCGGAATTCTTCTTACCCATTCACATTCAGGCGGTATGGGCTGGGCAGCTGCCCTCAAAAATCAAAATATTGAAGCGATAGTTTCTTATGAACCGGGAACAGGCTTCCTGTTTCCAGAGGGCGAAATGCCCACACCTATTCCAATGACAGGGGGTACGCTTACAGCTAAAGAAGTACCACCGGCAGATTTTTTAAAACTTACAAAAATTCCAATCATTATTTATTATGGAGACAATATACCTAAAAAACCAGATCCAAATCCTGGAACAGATGGCTGGCGGGCACGACTGGAAATGGCCAGGTTATGGATGGATGCGGTTAACCGTCATGGCGGGGATGTAACCATAGTGCATCTGCCGGAGATAGGCATTAAAGGCAATACGCATTTCCCCTTCTCCGATTTAAACAACATTGAAATTGCCGATTTACTGTCGGACTGGTTAAAAGAAAAAGGACTGGATAAATAAATCAGCCAGAAAGTAAATCAGACAGATTGATTTTTAGTATAATGAAAGATTTACTTTATTAGTTGACTTTAGTGTACTGCTGGTGGAGATATTAATAGATACCATAATTATGTGTGCATAGCAGACCAAGGGGGATAAAGGTTATATTTTTTATTTATGTAAACTATTTATATATTTGTATTGTGAAAAAATTATTCCATATATTATTCATTTCTGTGTACCTGATCTCTAGTGTAGGGATCAGCATTGCAACTCATTCCTGCTGCTGCGGCACAGATTCAACACTTGCTGTCCTTTATACAGAGAGAGCCAGTGAGGGAGAGGACTGTATTGAGGATAACTGTAGGAGGCAGGCTTGTCTTACGGAAGTTGTTTCTCTGAAGCTTAAAGATCTCCACATCTCAGCTCCTAAGGATGAGGAAGGTCCCTCTGCAGAAATGATCGCAATTTTTTCTCCTGAAGAAGTTCTGAAAACAACCTCTTTTTTATCATCACCGGATAGCCCCGGCTTTTACCATTCAGATCCACCGGTTTATCTGAGCAACTGCAATTTCCGTATTTAGCATATCTGCTGATCCCACTTTCTTTTCTATTTATTAAAAATTTAATGCCTCAGGGGCATTTCTATATTATTAATTCATAATTAATTCATACAGGATATTACCATGTACATAAATACATTTAAACTCTTATTATTTGTTTTTGGAATAATATTATTTTCATCATTTTCTTTTGCACAGGAAAACAAAGTTACAGAAGCAGAAGTTAAAGTTTCCGGCATTTGCGAAATGTGCAAAAGCAGGATCGAAAAAGCAGTCAGGATAAAAGAAGTAAAATTCGCAAAATGGAATAAAAGCACCAAAACACTGAAATTAGCCTTTCTTACTCCGGCCATAACACTGGATTCAATAATGCAGAGAGTTGCAGCCGCAGGCCATGACAATGAAAAACATAAAGCTCCGGATGAAGCATATGCAAAACTTCACAGCTGCTGCCTTTACCGCGAAGGCCAGAAGACTCATTAAACAATTATTATAAATAACTCCGGAGTTTAATATGTTATTCAGATCACTTGTTTTACTGTTAGTATTAGTTATCTCTTCCGTTAAAGCACAGGCAATACTGAACGGTACTGTTTCGGAAAAAGATGATGGCGGAAATCTCAGGCCTTTATTCAGTGCAAGTATACAGTGGCTCGGAACGGGCAGCGGAACAACTGCTGATGAAAACGGCAATTTCAGCATTCTGCTGAATACTCATTCAGATAAACTGATCATAAGTATGATTGGTTACAGGACTGATACAGTAACTGTTATCAGCCAGCAGAATATTAACGTTATTCTGATCAGTGAGGCGCACAGTCTTAAAGACGTCGTTGTAACCGGTAAGGCGCAGTCTCTTGTCAACGATTACCTTCATGTTGAAAACAAGTCTGTAATTACCGAACAGGAACTATGCAAAGCTGCCTGCTGCAATCTTTCAGAGAGTTTTGAAACCAATCCCTCGGTAGATGTTTCCTTTACAGATGCAATTACAGGCGCAAAACAGATTGAAATGCTAGGTCTTTCGGGTATATACACCCAAACAACAATGGAAAACCTCCCTTATATAAGGGGACTTATGTCGACAACCGGGTTAACTTTTATTCCCGGAACATGGGTAAAAGCGATCAATATGTCGAAGGGAATCGGTTCTGTAGCTAATGGCTATGAATCTATTACAGGCCAGATAGATATAGACATTCAAAAGCCCGTTGCGGAGGATTCTGAAAGGATGCTGCTTAACATTTATGGCGATTATGACCGCCGGCTTGAAGGCAATCTCAATTACAGATTTAATGCAGGCAAAAACGTTTCTGCAATTACGCTTCTGCATGCAAGCAGCAGAAATCATGCGCTGGACGGCAATGACGACATGTTCACCGACATGCCCGACTTTTCAATTTACAATTTCATGCAGCGCTGGAACATTGACTTTCAGAATGGATGGATAAGCCAGATAGGTTTTCAGTATCTGAATGATAAGAAAAGAGGGGGTACAATAGAGCATAAAGAGAGCAGTTCAGAACTGAATATGCTGCCAGAAAACTACCGCTATTCAATCGATAACTCACAATATAATATTTATGTGAAACTTGGCTATATCTTCCCTGAAGATGAGAGCAGATCATTTGGTTTGCAGTGGTCATTCAACGGTTTTTCGAACAAGTCGGACTTCGGAAAAAGAAGTTATGCAGGCGATGAAAAGACCGGTTATTTAAACTTCATTTATCAGTCTGATTTGGGTTCAGAGGTTCATAGATACAGAACCGGCATCAGTTTCCTTTATGACAGCTTTAATGAAAGATTTTTATCCGGCAGGTATATAAGAACTGAAAGGGTTCCGGGTATTTTCCTTGAATATACTTTTTCGCATGATGAAACCTTTTCACTCGTTTTAGGGGGAAGGGCTGATTATCATAATTTTTATGGGACTATGCTGACTCCCCGCGTTCATGTGCGCTACTCTCCTAAAGAGAATTGGGTATTCCGCGCTGCAGCAGGGCGGGGTTTCAGAACATCGAACATTTTTACCGAGTATTCTTCTGTGCTTGCAAGTGCAAGGAGTGTGGAAATATCCCAAGCGGCAGATTTCGGATATGGACTTCAGCAGGAAAGAGCCTGGAATTTCGGGTTTAATGCAACACATTATTTTCTATTTGATTATCGCGAAGGAAGCATTCAGCTGGATCTTTACAGAACTGTCTTTGAGCAGGCAACAATTGCCGATCTGGATTCCGATCCGCAGAAGATCAGATTTTCATCTTTACCCCACGGTTCATATTCCAACAGCATTCAGCTTCAGCTTAACTTTGCTCCTTTTGAAAGATTTGACCTGCGTGCAGCATACCGCTATATGGATGTCAGGCAAAATATTAACGGTAAAATGACAAGCCGTCCTCTTAGTTCAATGAACAGGGCGCTGCTGAATCTGGCATATGCAACGGAAAAGGAAAATGATGAAGATGCTCAGATGCAGTATGACATGACAGTTCAGTGGTTCGGCACGAAGCGCATTCCCTCAACGTCGTCTAATCCTGTTGACCTCAGGGTACCGGATAAATCGCCGGATTTTACAGTCATAAATACTCAAATTACGCGTGTTTTCAATTCCGGAGTTTCTGTATACCTGGGCATAGAAAATCTTCTGGGATTCAGGCAGAATGAACTGATTATAGATCCACTGAACCCGAACGGAAAATATTTTGATGCTTCCTTAATCTGGGGTCCGGTAAACGGCAGAATGGCATATGCAGGACTGCGTTTAAGATTGTAAACGGGTAAGTTTCATATATAGAATTAATTATCTTTTCAAATTTGTGTAAATATTGTTATTTTTTTACAGCGGAAATAGAGCAGCAGATGTCACAGGGCTTCTGCTGTATAATTACCAGTAAAAAGGAGTTTCTGATATGAAACAATGGTATGAGTTGTTATTCGAAAACTATGCAAGGAAATATGATCAGGAAAACTTTGTTCAGGGCACAGCAGGCGAATGCGATTTCATTGAAAAAGAGATAAGCTGCAGTAAGGATCTGAAAATTCTGGATATAGGGTGCGGCACCAGACGTCACTCGATTGAGCTTACCAGAAGAGGTTATAAGGTTACCGGTGTCGACCTGTCGGATTCCCAGCTTGCACGGGCCAGAGAAAAAGCTGAAGAAGCCGGACTGAATATTGATTTCAGGAAGCAGGATGCGCGAAATCTCTCTTTTGACAATGAATTTGATCTGGCATTAATGCTGTGTGAAGGCGGATTTCCGCTTATGGAAACAGACGAAATGAATTTTGAAATACTGAAAAGTGCTTCCCGTTCTCTTAAGAGCGGGGGGAAGTTTATCTTTACAACTCTAAATGGTTTGTTCCCGATCTTTAATTCAATTGAAAAATTCTGTGCCTTGGCTGCTGAGGAAGGCAATGCCGTCTACAGAAAGAACACTTTTGATTTTATGACTTTCCGTGACCACAACATTACAACTGTGGAAGATGACAATGGCAATAAAAAGGAACTCATCTGTAACGAAAGATATTATATTCCAAGTGAAATTACGTGGCTGCTTAAGTCAATAGGTTTTAAGAGCGTTGATATATACGGGGCAAAACTTGGAGCATTTTCAAGAAGCGACCTGCTTACTGTCAACGATTTTGAAATGCTCGTGATCGCTGTAAAATAGATT
>JBLNEL010000148.1:0-21104 GCA_050262615.1 Bacillota bacterium | reverse complement strand
TCTTCAGCGACCTGCCCATTGACCTGAACTGATCGGTTGCCCAGCTTAATGTCGCTCCGGTCTCTTTGCCCTTCATCCAGTAGCTCGGTAAGTCACTCTCAAACCCGCCAATCTGATTGATCTGAGTAAATTGTGCTTTAATATCTGTCACCAGAAAAAATACAATCAGAACAAGGAACCCTGTTACACATTGTCTTAACTTATGCATATTGCCCTCCTTTGTTAAAGTATTTTATTGACTAATCGGAATCATTCTGTTTTATTCGGAACAATCATATACTTAATTACTGAACTGTCCCTCGGTGTAGTAAATAAGGATGTTATCTGATCATCACCTAAGGGAACACCCTCTTTCTTAAACAACGATGTCTTTATTTTTCCTGAAACAAGTAGATCTACTGCAGTCTGAAATGTATTGGGATTTAATATTGAGCTTTTTATTGTCAGTTCTTTATGGAAGAACTCCTGCAGGAAAACAGAGATTACCGCCTTTGGCCCGGCAAGCCCGAATATTAAAAGCGTTCCCCCTTTTTTTGCTATGCTTAATGCTGTCTTTGCTGCAATCTCAGAACCCACACATTCAATAACCACATCGGCTCCGCCTTTTGAAATGTCCTGAAAACTTTCAGAAAACTCTTCATCTGAAGGATCAAAAACAAAGTCCGCCATAAGCTCTTTTGCTATCTTTCTTTTTTCTCCTGAAATATCAACCACGTATGTTACCGAGGCTCCGCTTATCTGCGCTAACTGCAGCATCAACAGGCCTATCGGCCCTGCTCCTACTATTGCTGCAGTATCACCTGTTTTAATTGAAGCCTGATTAATTCCGTGAACACAGCAGCTTAGAGGTTCTGCAAAAGCTGAAATTTCGAAAGGAAAATTTTTTGGAAGAATATGAGCTTGTGTAACCGGTACAATTGAGTATTCGGAAAACCCGCCGTCTATAGTTACTCCAAGGGCTTTAAGGTTTAAGCATAGATTTATTTTACCCCGCCTGCAGTATTCACAATAGCCGCAATGAATATTTGGATTTATTGCAACCCTCTGACCGGTAACATACCCCCTTACATCTGGAGCTGCATCTGCAATTTCACCAGTATATTCATGACCCAGGACTACCGGAGGTTTTGCCGGGGCACTGCCTTCAAAGATATGAAAGTCGGTCCCGCATACACCGCATGCACCGACTTTTATGAGTAACTCCCCTTCTTTTAGTTTCGGGAGGGATTGGTCTTTTACAGAAATATTATGTGGACCACTAAAAATTGCCGCCTGCATATCTACAGTCCTTTACATATTTTCACATTATCCACTCATTACTTAATCTTATCTATTCCTTATATACACAACAAACAATTCATTAATGCTATCCCTTCTTTACCGCTCCTGTAGACTTTCTTTTTATTATTTCCACCGGAACAAGCACCTTCTTAGGCGTCCTCGTCCTTTCTTTTAATATATCATTCATTAACCGCATTACTTCAACACCCATCTCAACCTTAGGCACACTTACAGTGCACAGGGGAGGATCTAATGAAAGATCAGCTTCAACATCATCAAACCCTATCAGAGAAATGTCTTTGGGTATCTTAAAACCTGCTTCCCTCAGATACTGCATTACACCTATTGCCATGGCATCATTGCAGGTAAAAACCGCAGTTATATCTTTCGTCCTTTCAAAAAGCCTCTTGGCTGCATTATACCCGTTCTCTCTTGCAGGATAATCTTCATCAATTATGCACCTGAAACTCTCAAATTCGATCCCTGCATTTTCCAGCGCCATCTTATACCCTTGAAACCTGTCCCTTATGCTCGGATGCTGTATGTCCCCGGCAATAAATGCAATCTCCCTGTGCCCTAAGTGAATCAGATGCTGAGTTGCCTGTAATCCCCCTGAAAAATTATCTATAAGTACAACAGGATATTTTTCCGAAGGAGGATAGTAATCCACAAAGGCTAGTGGGAAATTGTATTCTTCTAACTCATTTATTATATCCTCAGGTACCTTGCCTGCAATTATCACACCATCAACATTTCTCTCCAGTACACATCTTGGAAGTTTATCCCCTTTCTTAAAATCCGACGGAATTGTCGTAAGTAATATGTAATACTCATCCTGCCTTGCTTCGAATTCTGTCCCTAAAAAAATTCTTGTGTAAAATGGCTCTGAACGTAGAAAATGATCCTCTGTTACAATGAATGCTATGTTGCCGCTGGTCTTCGAGGCAAGCCCTCTTGCACTCCTTGAAGGATGATAATTAAGTTCTTTTATCGCTTTATTTACACGTAGCCGCGTCTCAGGAGAGATCCTTTCATGATTGTGTATAACCAGCGATACTGTGGCTATAGACACTTTTGCCTTTTTGGCTACGTCCTTTATTGTCGGTGTCATTTGTAGGTTAAGCGTTTTAGTAAATACTAAAGTATTTTGCTCTATTTGTCAAGACGACAGCAGGCTGGATGCTGATCATAACAGCTTAAAATAAGTAAGTTCTTTTTTTTTGACCTGTTTTTAAATATTTGACAACAATATCCCTATTAATAGTGTTGTGTTGTTTTTAATATTTTTATTTAAACGTTTAATTGATTTTGTTTATTTCTACTTTGTAAGTAAAATTCAGCTTAACTCTCCTGTTCCTTTTATTTAAACTGCATAAAATTATTTCATTTTTTATCTAATATGTTTTTTAATGCTGCCTCTGCAGTTTTGTACTTGAATTCGTAACCATTTTTTAATAGCACTTCAGGAATGACCTTTGGAGTTTTATATATTGTTTCAGCACCTTCTCCTGCTATTATTCTTAACGCAATTTTGGGAACTTTGAATGCTGAAGGCCGGTGAAGTATCTTGCCTAATGCTTCTGCAAACTCCTGCATCGTTATTGACTCCGGAGCAACTGCATTAAGCGGACCTTTTATTGACCTGTCATCTATCGCTTTAAGGAAAATACCAACTGCATCGTCAATGTGTATCCATGGAAACCCCTGCTTTCCGCTGCCTAAGGGCCCTCCGATGAAAAACCTGTAAGGAGTTATCATTTTCCCTAAGGCTCCGCCTGACTTTTCTAGCACAATCCCTAGTCTTACACTAACCCTCCTTACCCCAAGACCCTCTGCTTCTGAGGCCTCTTTTTCCCATATCTTGCATACCGTGGCAAGAAAATCATTACCTGCTTCACTTTTTTCGGTAAATGTTCCTCCTTCATATGTTCCGTAGATCCCAATGGCTGAGGCACATACAAATACCTCGGGCTTTTTAGTGGAATTTTTAATCGCATGAACTATCTGCCTCGTCCCGATCTGCCGGCTCCCCAAAATCTGCGCCTTATATTCTCCGCTCCACCTTCTTGCCATCACCGGCGCACCCGCTAAGTGAATAACAGCATCTGCACCATCAATATATTTTTCCCACCTGTCTGAACTTTCTTCTGGTGTCCACTTTATATATCCTGCGGCAAATGGAATTTCACTCTGCGCTGATCCCGGCGAACGTGTAAAGACTAGTACATGATCCCCCCGCTCTGATAATGCACGTACAAGATGACTTCCTATTAGCCCTGTTGCACCGGTTACTACAATCTGTTTTGACATAGCTTCTGCCTCTATAAAGTTTGCAAAATTTATCAATGATTTCTTAACTTAATAATAATATTTAAAACTGCTTTCGGCAACCTGGAATAATTACAGAACTAAATACTTTTTCTTATTGTATAAATTCAAAGCTATAATCAGGATTATTTATATGCGCTTTATTGTAACCGTCGCTCTATTGTTTACTGCTTTTTGTCTCTCTTTATTCCCGCAGGATAATCAGCAGATTAAAGACAATCAGCAGATTAAAAATAATCAGCAGATTAAAATTGAGGGAAGAATATTTAATAAGTCTACCGGCAGAAATCTTAGCTACGCAAACCTCCGCGCTCTTAATACAACTATGGGAACTTCATCAAATGTTGATGGACATTACAGACTTATTCTTCCCTATGGAAAATATAACATTGTTGCTTCTTCTATTGGCTTTCAGTCCGATACGGTTATATTTGATCCGTCTGTTGGAAACGCTAATATCAATTTTTATCTTACACCTGTTACTATACATTTGCCTGAAATCACTATCCTGCCCGGCAGAAATCCTGCCGTTGAAATTATAGAAAAGGCTATCAGAAGAAAAGAAGATAGATACCGCAGGCTCAACTCTTATGAATTTGATGCATATACAAAAGGACTTATTAGATCAAATAGCGACGTTACCTCTGATGGCAGCCAGAATTCAGTCACTGTTGCCGTTAAAGCCGCCAGCGATTCTCAATCACAGTTTATGAAAATAAACGCGATAATTGAAAACCAGAGCAGGGGATTTTATCATAAACCTGACGACTACAAGGAACTCATTACAGCTAGAAAACAAACTTCTAATATCCCTTCATCTGTTAATGCAGTGACAGGCGGACGAATTATTCAGAACTTTTACTCTGACGATATTCACTTCTTTAACCGGCCTATGACAGGTCCGCTCTCTGATAATGCACTTAAGTATTACTATTTTAGAATTGAGGATACTTCGGCAATTGACAACAGAAAAGTCTTTAAAATATTTTTCGAACCTGATAAAACTAGCGACCCCGGCTTTCTGGGCTATATCTATATTACCGACAGCACTTATGATATGATAAAAATTGATGCCGACCTTAACCGCGCAGCAAATACCGGCGGGATCTTTGACCGGGTTAATATCTTCCAGCAGTTCCTCCCATATGCAAATGATATTTATATGCCTATCGACTACAGGCTTTTTATTAGAGCTAATCTGTTTGGACTTGCAAAAGTTGGCTTTGAACTTAGCTCGGTTTTGTATAACTATAAGATTAATGAAAATATCGACAGCCGCATTTTTGGAAAAGCAGTGCTTACTGTCCTTCCCGGAGCTGATAATAAGGACTCTATTTATTGGAAACAGGTTCAGCTAATTCCAAACTCAGCCGAAGAACTCTCTGCCTATAAACGGATCGATAGCCTTTCGTCTGTCCCACAAAGCCTCTGGCATAGGATCTCTTCTGGACTTTTCGGAAACCGTATTGCTCTTGATAATAACTTTTCGGTCAGCGGCCCTCTTGGACTATTTCATTTTAACCGCGTCGAAGGCTGGGCACTCGACTTCGGTACTACGGCAGAAAATCTGCTTGACCGCAGACTTAATTGCGATCTTAAATTATCATATGGCCTCTCAGATAAGAAAATGAAGCAGGCACTTTCTTTCTCCTATTATTTGGGTGAGTACAGAACCTGGAAATTTTCCTTTAACGCCTTTAACAGAATCACCTCCTTGTTTGCTTCTTCTGATGTTTATAACCAGTTTACTTCTACTCTGCTTGCCCTTCTGGCTAAGTACGACTTTAGAGATTACTATTATACAAAAGGATTTAATTTTCAAATTGAAGGTGAGATTTTTCCGGTCCTGAAACTTAATGCCGGTATCTTAAACCGCACCGATAACTCGGCTTATAATAACTCTAACTATTCTTTCTTTGCAAAAAATAAATCCTATCACATTAATCCGCCAGTTTACCAGACAAAAATTAACCAGGTTAGCTTGGGCTTTAATTTTGATTTCAGAAATTATATTGAGGATGGCTTCTTCAGACGAAGAATTTCTGAAGGTAAATCTTATCTTCTTCTTGGCGGCGGTGTTGATATAAGCGACAAAAATCTTCTTAAAAGTTCTCTCAGTTTTCTTAGCTATTACGGAAGCCTGCAGGGTGTAATTAATACTTTCGGTTTCGCAAGCCTGGGATATAGGATCCATAGCACTTTTTCAGATGGACCTATACCTTATCAGATGCAATATGCACTGGCAGGAAATATTAGCGCAACAGGTAAAAACTTTACCTTTCGAACAGTTGGATTAAGTGAAGTGTTTGGCGATAAGGTCGTTACTCTGAATATTGAACATAACTTCCGCGACCAACTCTTCAGACTCTCCGGAATTCCTCTGCTTGATGAAATGGAACTCCAGCTTAATACTTTCTTCAACGCCGCCTGGTCTGTAATCTCAGAGAAGTCACGCAGTATAATACCTGCAGGTGTTAACTATACGACACTGGAAAAACCACTTCTTGAAACAGGTTTTAATATCGGCCATGTTCTTTTTCCTATAAGCCTTGAATTCGCTTGGCGGCTTACTCACAGAAATAATAACTCTTTTGTCATCGGAATTAATACTTTCATTTTGTAATAATTTAACTGAATCCTTCTTAAATTTATTCAGTAAAATAAGTAACCTGATGGAAAATAAACTTGAGAGAAAATAAACTTGAGAGAAAATAAACTTGAGGGTAAAAGACTAAAAAAAGTTTTAATGCAAAGTTGTTTAAAATGAAAAAGCACTCTTATAGAGTGCTTTTTAATGCCAAACAATTAGAAACCTTTATTTCTGGGGTTTCGCTTCGTTAACAATAATGTTGCGGCCATTTAACTGGCTGCCATTAAGAGCTTTAATTGCAGCATTAGCATCGGCTTCGTTCTCCATTTCTACGAAACCGAATCCTCTTGATTTCCCGGTCTGGCGATCGGTAATAACTTTTGCTGAAACAACGTTTCCATAAGAAGCAAATGCTGACTTTAATGATTCGTCATTTACAGCCCATGGGAGACTTCCCACAAAAAGTTTAGTACTCACGAAAATACCTCTAAAAAATAATTAATGAAACAATGAGTGCTTTTAGCACTCTTAAATATAAATCCTTTTTTTTAAAAAGCAAATGAAATTTTTAAATTTTAACCACCAGAAATTATTTTTTCGTTTTCATAAATCACTCTGTTTTTCACTCAGACCGGAAGAAAAAATGAAATTATATTAATGCTCTCTGGGCGACAAAATTGTATTTATTGCCGAGGCAAGATTGTCTACCGGAATGACTTTTATATTCTTTTTCCCGGAAACGGACTTAAGATTGTTCTTCGGTATAATTACACTCTCAAAACCTAACTTCTCTGCTTCCTGTATTCGCTTCTCTATCTGACCGATACTTCTTATTTCACCGCCTAAACCAACTTCGCCTACAACTACAAATCCTGGTTTTATGTTTCTGTCTAGCAGACTCGATGCAATACTGCAGCATACTGCCAGGTCAACCGCCGGCTCATCTATCTTCACACCGCCTGCCATATTTAAAAATACATTAGCCGCCGAAAGCTTTAACCCTGCTCTTTTCTCAAGCACCGCCAGCAGAATTGAAAGCCTCCTGTAATCAAACCCCGTTGCTACTCTCTGAGGATTGCCGTAGTTTGAAGGCGTAACCAGAGCCTGAACTTCCAACAGTATCGGCCTCGTCCCTTCCATGCTCGAGGTAACGGCTGAACCTGTCGACTGGTTATCTCGTTCACTTAAGAATATCTCACTTGGATTTGTAACCTCTGTCAGCCCATTGTCATGCATCTCAAAAATGCCTATCTCGTTTGTACTGCCGAAACGGTTTTTCTGCGCACGCAATATCCTGTAGCTGTGATTCCGTTCCCCTTCGAACTGAAGAACTGTGTCTACAACATGCTCAAGGACTTTTGGACCGGCTATCATTCCTTCCTTTGTTACATGCCCAATTAATATTACAACCTGGTGCGTGGACTTTGCAATCTGCATTAACAGTGCCGTACATTCCCTGATCTGTGTTATTGTGCCCGGAGCATTATCCAGCTCTGAACGGTACATCGTCTGTATTGAATCTATTATTATTACACTCGGCGAATTATCCTGCATCGCATAGATAACATTGTTCATCTCTGTCTCTGCAAGTATAAAGAAATTCTCTGCATCTACTTTAAGCCTGCTTGCCCTCAGCTTTACCTGCCGGTTGGATTCCTCACCTGTTACATAAAGAACTTTCTCCTTTATTAATGCGGCTGCCTGCATTACAAGTGTCGACTTCCCTATGCCGGGATCACCACCTATAAGTACAATCGAACCTGGCATAAGCCCGCCGCCTAAAACACGGTCAAATTCAGTTATCCCTGTCCTTATCCTGTCTTCTTCTACTGATACTATTTCACTTAACTTCGCAACCTTTGCACCTGAAGAGGCAACCCTGGTCTTTGCTTTTTCATTCTCAACCAGCTCTTCAGTAAAACTGTTCCATGCCTCGCATTCCGGACATCTTCCCAGCCATTTGAGCGATTCATAACCGCATTCTGAACAGATGAATTTTGTCTTTGTTTTACTCATTTTCCCTTAGACAATATTTTTTTTCGATTTTATCTTTTATGATTGTGTTCTTGTTTTTTTGGCCCTGTTTTATTTTCTGACCTTTTCTTTTTCCGACCTTTTCTTTTTCTGACCTTATCTTTTATTTTTTGGACTTCTTCAGCTGCACTGCTTTTCAGCTGTCAAAACACCCTGCTGCTGGAATAAGTTGCATACCGGGCACCTCAGAAACCAGTCCTTTTTATGAAGTTTACTATCGTCGGATCATTTGAACTTAAAAGCTCTTCAGGTGTGCCGGTGAAATATATTTTCCCCTCGTGCAGCATGGCAACCTTGTCGGCAACATTCTTTACGCTTACCATATCATGCGTTACAACAATCGATGTCACGTTAAGCTTTTTCCCCAATTCCTTGATCAGTTCATCTATTGAATCAGACATGATCGGATCAAGCCCTGTGGTCGGCTCATCATATAAAATATAACTTGGATTTGTTATTAAAGCACGCGCTAACCCTACCCTTTTTTTCATCCCTCCTGAAAGCTCTGCAGGCTTTAATGACTGGATCTCCGGCAGCCCTACCAGACTAAGCTTTTCCTCTACTGTCCTTGTTACTTCTTCTGACGGAGTATCGGGACTATTTTCCACTATCGGCAGCCCTACATTTTCACCTACAGTCATTGAATCAAAAAGCGCCGCCCCCTGAAATAAAAACCCAAACTTCCGCCTTATTTTATATAGCTCCTTTAAACTTAATTCATTTAAATTTTGGTTCTCAACTTTTACTGACCCTGAGTCCGGGAACAAAAGCCCTACAATATGCTTTAATAATACACTCTTCCCCTCTCCGCTTCTCCCTATTATGACTATTGTCTCTCCTGTCTTAATTTCCAGATCGACACCTTGTAAAACTTTTTTTTCCCGGAATGTCTTATAAAGACCTTTTATCTCAATCATTTTTCACCACAGTTTACATGGAATTATTTGCATTACGTAAATATAACGGTTTTTTTTACTTATTTGAATTTTTTACCCGCACCACATAAATATCATATGACTGACTAATTTGATTTTTAAACTCTATAGTTTTACTTTTACATTTAATTTACCAACAAACATTTAACTGCAGTGAGCACATTTTCAACTCTTACCGATCTGGAATTGTTTAAGAAGGTCTCTTCTGGCGATTCCCGTGCGCTTGAGGCTCTTTACGACCGCTATTCCCCGGTACTTTATTCTTTAATTAAAAAGATAGTAGTAAGGGACTCAGCAGCCGAAGACATATTAGCCGAAGTCTTTACAATTATCTGGAGGAAAGTTGATTATTTCAACTTCTCAGGTGGAGACGTTTATACTTGGCTTATTATGCTGGCAAGAAATAAGGCCGTTGATTATATTAGGCGCAGCCATGCAGTTGATCCGCTGCAGGATGCATATGATGATGATTATGAAAATAACTATATTATCCCGCAGCTCCCTGCTGTAAAAACCTCGGCTCCTGTAAATCATTTAAGCCTCCAAAAGGCACTTGAAAAACGGGGCTACGTTGAAAACGCTCTAAGTAAACTGACCGACGCACAAAAGTACGTGATACACCTGGCTTTCTATGAGGGCTATTCACAAAAGGCTATAGCCCAGAAACTCAATATCCCTCTGCTTACTATTAAAAGTAAACTTCAGATTGCCCTGAATAACTTAAAGGATAACCTTACAAACTCTGCGGATGTTTAATATGGATACTAATAAAGCAAACGAATTATTATTTGCCTATGCTGCCGGATGCCTTGATAGAGAGGACTACCCGCAGTTGTTCGGGATCCTGAACTCTGCAGACTCTCTGGACTTTGGCAGACAACTGGCTGAAATGCAGAATATTGTCTCGCTTATACCTGCAATTCTTGAAATTGAACACCCCGACCAGAAAGTTAAAGACAAGGTCGCCCGCAGACTCTATAGATTGCGCGAGGAAACAAGGGCTGCTAAGAAACCTCTGAACCCGAAGCCCTATCTATCTAAAGATTCCCTAAATCCGGAAATATCTGATTTCTCCTCTAAACCTGAAAGTCTTAAAGAGGAAATCCTGGTTGATGATGTATCTCTAAACACTCAGGCTGAATCACAGCCTTACCAGTATTTACCTCTTACTCCCTCAACTGCAGGACTAGCTGATAATGATAAGTTAAATGACCTTACAAATTTTGATCAGAAGCATAATAATTCGAATCCTCAGACTGAACTTACACCTGAAACTCTCTCTGACAGATCAGCTGATGCTGATGAGTTAGATCTTGCCGGTTTTAACTCTCAGAAGAATGATTTCAGTTTCCAGACTGTCCCGGTATTTATGAATGAGGATGAAAAACAGCAGACTGCCCCCGAAAGAAAAAGTAAAAAAGGAATTCTCTATTTTATACTGACACTAATTTTATGCCTGGCTGCTTCCTATGGCATCTACTACTTTATGTCAATGGAACTTCAGAAAAACCAAAGTCAGATCGTGTCAATGAATTCACAGATAAAACTCCTTTCTGCTGAACTTGCCAGACTGGAAAAAAACCAAAAGGTCATGGCTGTGCTTAGCGCCGGTAATAATCAGGTCTTTAATCTCGACGGCACAACAGCAAACCCGAAAGGATTCGGAAAACTGACAGTCTCTGGTGAGGGAAAAGAAGGTATCCTGCAGCTCTATAATATGCCTGAACTATCTGGCAATCAGATATACCAGCTCTGGGTAATGAAAAATGACCAGGCAATTTCAATGGGTGCCTTCAGAACAAAAAAGGAAATTGAATATTTCCCTGTTGAACAGCTGCCTTTAAGCCAGGATCAGATAAGTTCATTTATTCTTACTCTTGAAGAAAACGGAGAGTCGGCTTCCCCGTCTAAGAACGTATTCCTGTCAAATCTGCTTCAGAAATAATTTTTTTTTGAGGGCAGAACTCTGTGTTCTGCCTTTTTCCCCTTATGACCCTTTCCATTTCTTGCTCAAGTAATTATTTATACACACTCTCTGTTTTGGCTTTTAATAAAACCCGCAGGTTATTTAATATAATAAATTACTTTTTTTTAATTTCTCAGATAACATAATTAGATTGGCTTACTTATAATATGCATAAGTTCTTGAGAATATTTTTTCAGCTGACTTTACCGGTTTTTATTGCCTTTGCCGTTGTTGGCTGCATGAAAGATCATCCGCTTAGCCCTGAAAACGATACACCTGAAGGCTATCAGATCGATTATCCCTGGCCATCACTTGCATCCTCCCCTTGGCCTATGAACCATCACGACCCTCAGGGCACAGGCAGAAGTAAATTCTCAGGCGCTTCTTCCGGCCTGGTCGGCTGGGTTATCGATAACCTTATTACATCCGGTGGAGTCGTAATCGGCACTGACTCATCCGTATATGCAATCTCTTCAGGACTTCAGAACCAGCTTCTTGCTATTAAGTCCTCGGGTTCGGTTAAATGGAAATTTAATAACGATGGGAAAATATCTGAATCATATAGCACCCCTCTTGTAACCTCCGACGGCACAATTTACCTCACCCAGCCGATGGAGAAATCAATTCTTGCAATTAATCCCGACGGCACTCTAAAATGGAAGTATAATACTGCCGGCAGCGTCTTTATGTCCGGTATGAATATTGGCCCTGACCATACACTATACTTTATTGACAATACAGGAAAACTTTATGCTCTAAGCCCTGAGGGATACCTTAACTGGTCATATGTTAACCCTGAGTTCTTCTCTGGCCAAGGCTCGGCTATCACTTTCTCTAACGACGGCAGAACTCTTTATATTCCGGGTAAGAATTTGGCTCTCTTCGCTTTTAATGTGATCAGCCGTGAGATCGCCTGGTCTTTTAATAAGGGTATTACCCGCTCCGGATTCTCTGTTGATAATAATAACAACATTTACTTCCTTCAGACACCTGAGGACATGCCAACTGGTAAATCCTCTTTCTTTTGCATTATGGAGGACGGCAGAGAGGCCTGGCATTATGACTTTTACTATAGGGCTGATGTTCCGGATATCAGACATATGGATGCAGCAATTGATAAGCTCGGCAACGTTTATTTTGCCGTCGATACTCTTTACTCATTTGACTTTAAGGGTAACCTGCGCTGGAAGTTAAAACTTGACGGAATAAACAGTTCTCCTTTGATTTGTGATGCCGCGGGTAATGTTTACCTGACTACTATCAGAGAAAACTTTCGCCTGGCAGTAAATAGTAATGGAGAAGTTATCTGGAAGGTCCCTTTTAACACTGCCGGAAATTCCTACTTTTCCTCTGCAGTTGGCTACGGATCAATAATTTATTCTGTTTCAGATGGAATTAATTCTAAACTTTATACTCTAAGGTAGATTAACATTTGTTTAGCAAAATTGCTTCTTTTTTTGCTTTTACTGTTCTTTAGCTTTTACTGTTCTTTAGCTTTTCCTGTTCATTAGCAGATATACCCCTAAAAGTATAATAAAAACCGGATAATAATCTGCTAAATTTGCCGTAAGCCTGTTTGCAAATCCTAAAAATGTAAACCTTCTGACAAATAACATAGATAAAATGGACAGCGGAATCAGGATCAATGCGGTGTATAAAAATATTTTATTGCCCGACTCATCAATAAACAACATTAAAAATCCGGCTCCTGTTATAAAAAGTAATGACGGAAAAATAAGTATGTTCGGTTGTATGATAGTGAAATTTTCAACTATAAGTAATACAACTCCTGTTAGGAAAATCGCTGTCCCTAAAAATAACCCTCCCCGCTGATGCCTCCCCATACTGACGTAAACAGATACAATTCCATATATTAGGAATGCATATGACACAAGAACGTTAAAACTGAGGCTTATAATTCCTATGAGCTTAAGCATGTATGCTATTGCTACCAGTATAAAAATATAACTGAGCAGCGACTGATGATTTCTATTCAATTTCCCCACCATTGTTTTCTTTAGGTACTATTACGGCAAACAAGAAATATAACAGCACTCCGATACCGAAAGAACTGAATGTAAATATTACCCAGAGTACCCTTATTAGGTTGGCATCTATTCCGAAGTACTCACCAAGTCCGCCGCATACCCCGGAGATCTTCTTGTCTGTTTTTGAAAGATGCAGTCTCTCGGAAACATGAAACTCTTCATCATAGCCTGCTCCACTCTGCGGACTAAGATTATGCCTGTATATTAAAAATATTCCCGCAGCAATAAGTACAAGCGGCATTATGATCTCACTTGTAAGCCCAAAAAAGGAGAAGTAACGTATGAGTCCTGTACTTTTTAATAACGCAAACATGCCTAATAATATCAGAGCTGAACCTATTACTATCTTTGTGTTCTCCTTTGAATCAGCCGGTTCTAATTTTCCCTCACTTAGCTCGTCAGCCTGATTATACTCATTCGGATCATATGGAAGAATAATGGCTGCAATGAAATAGACCAAAAGCCCCCATCCTCCGAGCAGCAGACTTAAAATAAAAAGAAGCCTGAAGATGACAGGATCAATATTAAAATACTTCCCAAGCCCACCGCAAATACCAAATATGATCTTGCTTTTCCTTGATTTGTATAGCTTCTGAAAATGAAGATTGTCTTCAGCCTGAGAACTCTCATCTGACCCGACTTCCTGTTTAGCATCTCCCTCGGCTTTGCTGTCATTCTCGGCTTTGCTGTCATCCCCGGTTTCAGTATTGCCCCCGGCTTCATCCCTGCTCTCAGCTTCAGCCCTGCTCTCAGCTTCAGCCCTGCTCTCAGCTTCGGTCCTATCCCCTGCATAATTGCTGCCTTCTGCTCCGCTAATAGCTTCCCCTTCAGGTGTTCTTCCCGCTACAGGTCTATTCCTTTCGGGCTTACTCCCTTCAGATGCATTTCCTTCCGGTTTGTTTTCTTCAGATTTATTTTCTTCAGGTTTATTTTCTTGGTCCATTTGCGTTCATTTACTTAACATTAATTGCCTGTATGACTCTTAAGTAATCTACAAAAAAAAACGCTTAGTTCAATTAAGCTTCGTCCTGCTCTGTTCGGAGAGTCTTAAAAAAAACAGCCGGAATATCCCTTTTAATGATATTATCCCGGCTGCATCATCTCTTCTTTTTATCTATAACCTTTTAGGCTGCACTCACTTTAGCCTGATCCGGCTTTAATTTATGCTTAATTCATTTTATTTAAGGTCATCCATCATTATTCTCAGCTTCGAAAGCTTGTCTTCCCAGTCTGCTTTTTTCTGCCTTTCTTTATCGACTACATCCTTCGGTGCATTGCTGACAAAGTTTTCATTTGCAAGCTTTTTGCTTACTCCCTGCAGACTGCCTTCTAAACGGGCAATGTCTTTCTGAAGCCTGTTGCGTTCAACATCCAAATCAATTATGCCTTCAAGTGGAATGAAAATATCTGAACCTGCTACTACTGCCGAAGCAGAAGCCTTTGGCTTCTCAAGCCCATCCTGATTAAAAATATTCTCAACTTTCCCTAGCTTCTTTATATATACAACCTCGTTCTCTGTAACTTTTCTGCCTCTTAAATAAACATCTACAAACCTTGAAGGCGGAATGTTCATCTCACCACGTATATTTCGAATCGCTGTTACTATCTCCTGTACAAAGGCAATCTGATCCTCGGCTTCAGTATTGATTAAAGCTGAATCAAATTCCGGGAAATATGCCGTCGAAATGCTTTCACCATCTTTTCTCTGACTGATCAGATGCCAGATCTCTTCTGTAATATATGGCATAAAAGGATGAACCAGCTTGAGCATGTCTTCAAAAAGTGAAAGCGCACGTGTAAGTACGGCTGACTTTACTTCTTCATCGTCAGAATACAGACGGCTCTTTGACATTTCTATATACCAGTCGCAGAAGTCATTCCATACAAATGAGTAAATTATCTTTACTGCATTGTTTATCTCAAACTTATCCATTGCGTCATTTATCTGTTTGAGCGTGCTCTGGAAACGTGAAATGATCCACTCATCTGCAAAGTCTATGTGCTTGTCCTTTAGACCTTTATCTATCTTGATCGTCTGTGCATTCATTAAAAGATAGCGCCCTGCATTCCACATCTTGTTTGCAAAGTTCCTTCCAAGCTCACACTTTTCAGTACTGAAGAGTACATCCTGCCCTAACGGCGCCAGATAAAGTACTGTGAACCTTAATGCGTCTGCTCCATATTCAGCAATTACATCCAATGGATCAGGCGAGTTGCCCAAAGACTTGCTCATCTTGCGCCCCTGCATGTCACGTATGACACTGGTAAAGTAAACATCCTTAAATGGAATGTCATTCTTAAATTCAAGACCTGCCATTATCATCCTCGCTACCCAGAAGAAAATGATGTCAGGCGCTGTTACTAGTGTGTCTGTTGGATAATAATAATCCTGCTCTTCCTTTGTTGTAAATACATCGTGCGCCCAAAGCCAGCTCGATGCCCATGTGTCAAGTACATCCTCATCCTGCCTCCAGTTCTCAATATCTTCCGGAGGATTTACTCCGCAGTATGTCTCATGCGTATTCTTGTTATACCAGACAGGTATCCTGTGCCCCCACCATAACTGCCTCGATATACACCAGTCCTGAATGTTACCCATCCAGTGCTCATATGTCTTTACCCAGTGATCCGGATGAAAATGTATCCTGCCTTCTTTTACTACTTCCAAAGCCGGACGCGCTAGTTCATCCATCTTTAAGAACCACTGCTCTGAAAGATAGGGCTCGATCGGCACTCCGCCTCGCTCTGAATAGCCCACCTTGTTTGTGTAATCTTCTGTCTTGTGAAGCAGCCCCAGCTCTTCAAACCTCTCAACAACCAGCTTCCTCACTTCAAAGCGGTCCTTGTTCTGAAATTCTTCAGGTACGTTTCCGTTTGTAGATGCATCCGGATTGAATATGTTTATCAGTTCAAGCTTATGACGTTTGCCCATCTCATAATCGTTAACATCATGTGCCGGCGTTACCTTTACCGCTCCTGTCCCAAATTCCATCTCAACATATTCGTCTGCAAAAATTGGTATCTCCCGCCCTACAATAGGAAGCACAACTTTCTTGCCGATAAGATCTTTGTATCTTTCATCATTAGGATTGACTGCTATGCCTGTATCGCCAAGCATCGTCTCCGGACGTGTCGTTGCAACAATGATGAACCTCTCACTCTCTTTTACCGGATATTTTAAATGCCAGAGTTTGCCGTTTACCTGACGGTAAAGCACTTCTTCATCCGAAATTGCTGACTTTGAGGCTGGACACCAGTTTACCATCCTGAAGCCACGGTAAATCTTACCTTTTTTGTAAAGATCAACAAATGACTCTATTACTTTCTTGTAATAGTGCTCATCCATCGTAAAACGCTCACGCTCCCAGTCACAGCTTACACCAAGCTTCCTTAACTGCTTCGTTATAATTCCGCCATATTTCGCTGTCCACTCCCAGCAGTATTTAAGAAATTCCTCCCGGCCTATCTCCTTTTTTGAGATCCCCTTTTCCTTAAGGTAATTTGTCACCTTAGCTTCTGTTGCAATCGAGGCATGATCGGTCCCTGGTACCCAGCATGCATTGTATCCCTTCATTCTTTTGTAACGTATGAAAACATCCTGAATCGTATTGTTCAGTATGTGCCCCATCGTAAGTATTCCGGTTACATTCGGCGGCGGTATTACTATCGTATACGGAGTCTTGCTCTTATCTACTTCTGAATGATATAATTTGTGCCCCTCCCAGTAAGCATACCATTTATCTTCTACACTGTTAGGATTATAGGCTTTAGGTATTTCAGCTGTTTTGACTTCTTCGGACATTTTTCAAACTCTATTCTTTTTTAAAATTAGTCCTAAATATAGTGAAAAAAGCAGAATTTTTTGAAGCATTTGTTGATACCACCTGCTTTTAATTAGGAATTGTGCTTTTTTGATCCTGAAAATCGCCTCTCTGCATATGCACAATAAAAGAAAACTGATAATTATCTGCGTGGACTAATATATCATTTACTAAATATACCATGGACTAATTAAATCATGGACTAAATAGTACCTCAACTTAATAACCATACTTTTTTTTGAATTCGATAATTATATCTTATATTTGCCCGGTAAAATATTTATTTTCATAAGCTATCGATATTAAATCACAGATAGTTGAAAAACTTAGCGAGAGAAAGCAGTTTAGTGCAGACGGAAAAAAAAATACATATCGGTATTGGTGAATTTTACTCTTCAAAAGAACCTGTTATCCTGCACACTACGCTTGGTTCTTGTGTCTCGGTCTGCTTTTTTGACCCTCAGATGAAAATCGGCGGTATGAACCATATATTGCTTGCCGGCTCGGCAGACTTTAAGTCTTTTGACGACAATGCCCGCTATGGCATAAATGCAATGGAATTGCTCATTAATAGCATGCTTAAGCTCGGAGCGCGGAGAAATTCACTCGAGGCTAAGATCTTCGGCGGGGCCCACCTTATGCCAGACTTCAGCCTTGAAGACTCTCCCGGCAGAAAAAACATTGAATTTGTAAAAAAATTCCTTTCAATTGAAGGTATCCCTGTCTTAAGCCAGCATACAGGTGGAATATCTGCCAGAAATATATTCTTCAACACCGGAACCTCTGAAGTGCTTCTTAAATGCGTTAAATCCCGCTTCTATAAAACCCTCCGTGAAGAAGAAGATTTTCTTAATAAACATAAAATCGAAATTATAAGACCTGATACTACTTTATTTTAAATTCTAAGCTCTTCCCGCTGTCTGAACTTTAATTACTTCCTGCCCGTTTAATTAATATAGGACTTGTGGTCTTAATTGAAATTCTTTAACATGATCTTCCAAATCCGCAAAAAAATGAACTCCTTTTGGGAGACTGTTCTTAGTTTCTAAGCAAATAATAATATTTATGTTCAGCAAAAATTATGTACAGGCGAGGATAAAATGATAAATTGGTTTCTGTCCAGCAAACTTAAGGAACCGCTTAGCGGACTCTCTCATCTATTCGGAATGCTGCTTTCAGTTGCCGGTATGCTGGTCTTAATTTACCTTTCGTTCTTAAAAGGAAGTACGATTTATATTATTGCTTTTACTGTCTATGGCATAAGCCTGATATTGCTTTATTCTGCCAGCGCTATATACCACCTTCTGCCGCTCGATGAAAATGGACGGCTCTCATTGTTAAAATTCGACCAGACTATGATATTTGTCTTAATCGCAGGCACTTATACCCCTGTCTGCCTGATTGCATTGCGCGGAGATCTTGGAATAAACCTGCTTATTAGTATATGGATAATTGCACTTATTGGAATTTCTTTAAGACTTATGTTTGATAACCTGCCAGGCTGGGTCCCCGTAATAATGTACCTTGTAATGGGCTTTTACTTTATTACAGCCTATACACCTGTCATGAATGCAATCCCCGAAGGTGCATTAAAATGGCTGGTCTCAGGTGGATTCTTCTATACTACAGGCACATTGGTGTATGCCTTAAAACGCCCTGTTATTATTCCAAAGGTCCTTGAATCACACGAACTGTGGCACTTTTTTGTCCTGGTAGGCAGCTTCTGCCATTTCTGGATGATGCTTAAATATATAATTACGATGGATTGAAGTTAATCATTTTTTTAATTGCCGCTTTTGGAAAGTCGGAAATTCAAAAACGGTTTTATCAGCCTGAGCCTACCCCAGCCCGGTAAAACCGCCTTTTCTTTCATCCGGATCAATTCCTGCTTCCTGTTTACTCCAGCCAGGAAACTACTTCGTACTTGTCTGTTACCGGAAAATAATTCGGTGAACTTAGCATCAGACGTTCATCAAAAATTATCCTTTCCCTGTATCCGCTTATTATCTTGTTTGTAGAGTTTACCTTTCCGGTCGTGCGTGCCTGATATTCCACTATTCCGCCTAAAACCCTGAGGGTCCCGCTATCTGGCATATTCTCATTTACTAGTCCAAGCCCGCCTTTATAGGTAAATATTGAAGCATCGATCTCAACATTGTTCCTGTTTGCAGCGTTATCACTTATCAGTATATTGTTTGAACATACTATGCCCAGCATATCTTTACTTGTAGGATCCTTCAGAGGATTATTTTTGTATAGTACGTCTCCTTCAATAAATACATTGCCCGTGGCTGTTCCTGAGGACTGATCTACAAAAAGCGTATAGCTGCCGTTTATCGTACCTTTTATATATGCATTGCCCTTCTCAATATAAATTACTCCATTGGGCGCAAACGTTTTAAGCGGCTTTGTACTGTCAGGACTCCATGTTCCGCCGTTGTTCGTACTGTAACTGTATGTAACAGAAGCATCACTGTTAAATGTAAGCCTGACATCCATCTGCCCTGTCCCGCTCGGATTAAAAACATGCCCGCCGGCAAGTGCTGCATCTCTTGTAGCTGAAACATCCCAGTCAATTGGAATATCAACTCCGCTTTCAAATCCGCCGTAGAACTTCGGGGTCGCACCATTTGAAAGCTTTAACCCGTTTTTTGCAGATGCCTTCCCCTGAAAAACCGGCGTTCCCTGCACATTCAGCTTTCCCTGCGTATGAAACGGACCTGTAATGGTATCACCTGTATTTAGAAACGTGCTTCCGGGAAAAATGTTCATGTAATAGGCAAATTTTGCAAAACTGCTCGGCTGAAGAAGTATCTCAACTTTCTTTGTTATCTTCTGATACGTCCCTGTAGCTGTGATCTTTATGTTGTTTATTCCCGTCTTCTCAACCTTTACATCATAGTACCCATTGCCAAACGCTACATTTGAATACCCTGCATTCCAGTTCTTATCAATAAAAACCTGGTTTGCAGCAATGTTTGCTCCGCTTACTGCTATATTATGCGCTACAGTCTCTGCATAGTAATTCATATTGTTATCAACTGCATTGTTCGTAAGCAGTCCGTAATTATAGCCTGCAACCATAAAAATTAGACTGAAGCCCAGAACCATATATAAACTCGCTTTACCACCCATTGTTAAACCCCCGTTTTACCTGTTTCTGATGTTTCTTGCAGCTAACCTGATCTGCCGCCAGTAGGCATTCGAGTACTTTTCGTCATATGCGGCTGTATTTTCAACTTTTACGTCTATTTCCATTGTGTAGATCTCTCCGGGAACTTTGATCGGAAATGGGATCTTATCCCCCAGAGCATTAAAATATGTGATGTTGAATTTTGTGACCCCCAGATTCGACCCCTTTGGCTTAGCTGAGTTAATTACCCTGTAGAGCATTCTGTCTCGGGGATTCGATGTCCCTGAAAGCTCCTTTATACTCCCTAGATAATAGTTCATTGTATCAACAATCCCATCACTAGGATATACATCGGTTAGAAACTTGATACTGGTCGAATCTGCCGATATTATCGCCCTCGATGGAATTGGTATTTTTGTAAAGTCCTTGCAGAAACCGATCTTCCTGAAATCATACTCGATCAATTCAACGATTGCAACAAGATTCTGCTGAACCTGTGCCTCCCCGGCAAATGTATATGTGTTCTGCGTAGCCGTGTCATTCATCCTTAGAAGTATCATGAACAATAGCCCGCCTATCACCGTAGACCCTAGAATATCAATTAATGTGCTGAATCCCATTTTGCCTGACCTCCCCTTACCTGAAAAACCAGTAACTGAATATTGAAGACATCCTGACAGTATCCCTCATCGATGGACTCCAGACTGTAACGATTATTCTTTTGTGCCATGTCTTTTGATTTACAAATACATTTGGATTAGAAGGCTGAATGTAGCCTACTTTACAGGAAATGTGGTACCTGGCAGATGGCATCGAAGAATCAACTTTTGTATAGTTATTGTAATCGTCAAAATCATTAAAATCAGCATGTGTCTGACCCCCTTCAGGACCTAAACTTGCCGGAGATGTAAAATAGGTGACTGAATTTACAGAATTGGTATCCGTAACTTCATCAAAAGACTTGCTGT
>JBLNEL010000147.1:0-3004 GCA_050262615.1 Bacillota bacterium | reverse complement strand
CGAGATATAGGTTATAAAATCTTAGTCTTGGGTCATAATCCATTTTCTGTGATAAATCGCTCTCAAGGTTCAAAAACGTACGGAGGGAATAATTCCCCTGATTTACGTTCAGATTTAGCATCTGGTAAGAGCGAACATAAGTACTGGATACGTCGGTTGTATCAAATCGTTCAAAAGTATAAATGGAAGATGAAAATCTTCCATTTATGTTTTGTGAAAATATGAACGTTGGCACTCCGAGCAGCAGTAAACAAATTAATTTGATTCTCTTCATTGCCTTCCTGTATTAAATAAATTATTTATTTTCCTTAGGGGTCATATGAGCAATTTTAGCCCAGAATTCATCATAATTAAATCCAACGAAAGTCGGACTTTCAGAATTATGGCATCCTGTGCAGAATTTCTCTTTTTCAGTATGAATTATTAATCCTTTTTTAACTGCTTCGTCTCTGTTCTTCATGACCTGCATTGGCTGATATTCTGATCCCGGGCCATGGCAGGTTTCGCACTGTACACCATCTTCAACCTTGAATTTTGCTCCTTTAAGCGAAGCATCAACATCGTAACCGCTTGCATGACACTTTAAACATTCAGGTGATTCAGCAGCCTTTGTCTTTAAGCCTTTTGCAAGTGCAATAGAGTCAGCAGCTGCACTCTGAAGAGTTTTGAAAGCCTGTGAGTGCTTGCTTTCTTTCCAAATTGATAACTGCTTACCTTGTTTATCAGATTTGTGGCACATTCCGCATTTATCCACACCAACGAAACCAAATTTCTGAGTACTTTTTTCCTGAGCATTAACATTAATAGTCAAAATTCCAGCCGTAAGAACTACCATCGAACCAAGCATCAATCTTTTAAGCATGTAATCCTCCTTTGTCTAAAGACGGTTGTTAATTTAGTAGTATTTTATCTTATTTTCCAAAAAAAAATGGACTATTCATAAAAAATTATAACTAATAAAAAGTTTTCCGCAGCAAATATTTGCCAGATGCTGCGGAATTCCAAATTATTCTTCAATTATTCTATCCTGCTGTTCATTTTTAATCCTTTCAAGTTCACGCGGATGCTCAGCTTCCATTTCCTCCTCACTAAGAGTACCTTTAATGAAAGCTTTGTTAATAGGGTAAACCTCAGGATTAAATATTACGAAATAGAAGTGCCATACGATAATTGCAAGAGTGGCCAACCAGGCTTCGTATAAATGGACAATGGTTGCAATATCGAAAAATATCTTAGGTGCAATGGCCAGGAAGAAGTTATTGAACATAAGCATAAGTCCGGTAGCTGACATTACGATAACACCCCAAACCAAAGCCCAGTATTCAGCTTTTTCCATATAGCTGAACCTGTCAAATTTTGGTTTTTCCTTACTTATTCCTAACAGATATTTAATATTAATAATAACATCCTTTGCATCCTGGAGGTTAGGCAGGAAGTCTAAGAATAGCTGTCTTCCTCTTTTTGTAAAAGCAAGGTAATAAGCATGGTAGAGTGAAACTAAAACCATTGATATACCAAAGAACCTGTGAGCTATACTTCTGGTCTGGAAGGCCAGATCTCCGAGAACAGTTCTTGCAGAAATTACCCACCATGATTCAGGGTATTTAAGAGCAAAACCTGTAATAACCAGAGAGATAAAGCTTGTGAGCATAATGAAATGCTGAATACGTTCACCTTTGCTCATTCTGAGGTAAACTTTTCCTTGTTTCTTAAGTTCTTCAATTTCTTTTTTGTGATGTTTCTTTTCCTGACGTTTTCTTATATAATCCAAAACATTATGGACCAGCATACCGCCAATAATGGAAAGAATGAGTACCAGGTAAATATTTGTCAGCCAGTAAAGAATCGAAGATTCTTCCTTAGTACCCATCAGGTGAACTCTTCTGAACTCTGAAGCTATATTAGCTCCCGGATGGCATTTACCACAGGTAGCAGAGAGGTTATTTCTGCTGATAGTTGAGGCAGGGTCATTACTTGGCTTAATGTTATGAGACCCATGACAGCTTGCGCAGTCTGCAGCAAATTTCGAACCGCCTCTTATTGCGAGTCCATGATAACTATCCATATAACTTGCTGACTGTGTTTCAGGGAGATTATATTTCCTATTGAGCTGGACATCACCATGGCAGGAACTGCAGAGCATAACGACCTGCTTGCCATGAGCAACCCTGCTAAGGGGGTCATTTTTCTGAACTATCTGATGGTTCCCATGGCAGTTTGTACAAGTTGGAGCGTCTGCTACTCCATTTTTTACAGCCTTTCCGTGAACGCTTTCATTAAATTCCGTTTCAACCTTATTATGGCAACCTGAACCTTTTCCGCAGCTTGCGGCAACATTTTGTTTGCTGATATTAGATCCTACGGTTTTAGCAGCCTGCATCTTGTGCCCGGTATGGCAGTCAGAGCAGGTTGGGGCATTCTGATTTCCATTCTTTAGTGCAATAAAATGTGCAGACTTCTCATAATTTGTAATTTCAGCGGAAGTTGTACCGGTAAGTTTAAGGACTTCAGGATTTTTAACATGGCAGTTATAGCAAATATCCTTTTCAGCAGCAGTGCCGAGAGGGGATTCCTTTACAGCCGAGATTGTATGCTCGCCGTGGCAGTCAATACAATTTGGAGCAACAGCAACGCCTTTAGCGAATGCTACTCCGTGGGCTGATGTTTTATAATCCTTAAGAACATCGGCATGGCATTTCCCGCAAGTCTGCGGAATATTTTGTCTGGCTATCAAGCTTTTTGCAGCATCAGTTCCCATTACAGTATGGTCGCCATGGCAGTCGATGCAGGTAGCAGCTTCTTTTCCATTAGCCCCGATTTTTGCATGGATACTAGTACGGTAATGCTGGACAAATTCAACCAGATTGCTCTTTGCATTTTTAAATTTAGACTGATCCAGATGGCATTTCAGACATGACTGTGAGGAAATTGAATATTTATTGTTATAAACCTCATGTGCTCCATGGCAGCTTACGCATCCAGGAGTATTATCCTGTTTTGCAAG
>JBLNEL010000146.1:0-10170 GCA_050262615.1 Bacillota bacterium | reverse complement strand
GAAGCATTGGCAGGTAGCAAGCTTACTGCAGCAACTTATGATTATGCTTTTCTTGCAGTAAATAAATTTGGTGCTTCACCAGCATTTGAAATAAAGAGTGTAGTTGTAGCTGCAGATAAGAAAGTGACCTTTACTTTAACTGATAACAGTTCAACTCCCGGACAGGAAGCCAGCTGCTTTGAGGTTTACAGGAAACTTTCTTCCAGTACTGCATTAAGTGATTACCGTTTCCTTAAAACCATTAAGGCCTCAGAAACCGCAATGGTTGATGATGGATCGGAAATTCCTGATACTACATACACTTTTATCTTTGACTGGAACTTTGATCAGGTCTTAGATTTTAAACAATTACTCCCGATGATTAAGCTCCCACTCGCAGTTGTGGACGACTCAATTCGTTGGCTACAAAAGTTGTACGGAACTCCTATTCTTTATAACCCAGATAAAATGGTATTAATAAAGAATTGCGGTAAGGCAGCTTAAATAAAAGCTGAGGAATAATAGCCCATTTAAGTTAAGGGAAGGTGACTTCCCTTAACTTGTATTATTTAAATAACCAGGGAGAAACAATGCAAATCAGACATGCTTACCTTAAAAATACATCTATACTTACACATAAAGGCTTAATAGCACTTGATGAAAATGGTGTTGCTGAGGTGGAAGACTTAGAACTATTAAATCATCCTGACTTTATAAAGGTTGATACGGATAATCCGGCAAAGAAGGGAAATAATTCAGAAATGAAGAATAATTCCGCTTCGAAAAATAGTGACCAGGTGGAAATTGAGGACCTGGTGAATGAAAGTGAACCACATCAATTGTTTGATAACGAAAACAGTGAAACTACTGAAGAAGAAAAGAAAGACATAAATGAAACTTGTAGTGATGAAGTAAATAAAGCTGAAGATAAAACTGAAGAAAAGGCCGAAGAGAAGATCCAGACTGAACAGAAAAATAAGGCTGAAGAAAAAGTCAAAGTTAAGGATCAGACAAAAACAACCAAATCACAGCAAAAGAAATCATAACAAAATTAGAAATGTCCTGCCATGAAAAATATAAAAAAAGGTGTCGCTACTCTGATAGCACTTGACCAGGCTAATCTACCACAAGGCAAAACCATCACATTAACCATTATTGGGGAATATGGAAATGTCTTAAAGGATAAGGATAATGCATTAATTCAAGATTTGCCATTGTCATATAATTCCACCACTTTTAAATATGAATCAAGGGTATTTATTAGTGATGAAGAAACAGAACAATACATCAGATTATATTTTAACGGTAATGACGTTTCAATTGATGAAGCCTATCAACCGGAAGATGCGAGATTAATCTCTTTATCTCCGGTTGCTCTGGCTGAATTAGTCCCCACCCAGTACTTTATTGATTATGTTCTTGCTGCTTCTGCAAAGATGGATGAAGCTTTTAAAGCTTCTTCAGAAGAGTTTATTCGAACTAACAGAAATGCAATTCAATCATACCTCCAAAGTGCCCAGGGTGATCTTGAAAGAGCAACTAAGCTATATTTCACAGAAAGAACCGTAACTGACAAGAGGGATTATTATTTTAATAATTTTCCTGCTAACCTATGGCTGACAACTGTATTTAATCCACCAATAAACGAACTTGTTTCTTTTGAATTATTTTATGGCAATACGAAGATTGCTGAAATATCAAAAGCACTTCTTGTTATAAATAGAGAAATGGGAACAGTGGAATTTCTGCCGGCCCCGGGTGGAGATAGTGCCGGCCTTTATTCTTTGCTTTTGTCGAACGTAAACGGTTTGGCACTGGCTTTACTTGGACCTTCTACCGTTGAAAGAGTCCCGGGAATGTTTGTCCTGAGCTATAAAACAGGCCTGATTTATCAGGGGAGTGATCCATATGAAAAAGAAAGTATCAGACACGCAGTAGCAAGAAGAACTTTAAGCAAACTGCTGCCTATAATTGATCCAGGAGCAAGAACTCCAAGCAGGACTGAAGGTATAGACGGAGTAAGCACAACATTAAGCTATTCGGTTGATAAGATGTTCCAGAAGCTAAAAGAAGAAGAAGAAACCTTCATTAATGACTTAATGATGAAATACGGTCGCGGAGTGGAGGCAATAGTAGTATAACTATGGAAAAGCCACAAATAGCAATTGATTTTGATGGAGTGATCCATAAATATAGCGAAGGATACAAAGACGGTTCTTTGTATGATGATCCAATGCCAGGAGTAAAGGAAGCCTTAGAGAAGCTTTCAAAAGATTATGACCTTGTTATTCATACCACTAGAACCAATTTTGATGATATAAGAAAATATCTTGAGAAGTACGGATTAAGTGAATATATCTCTGATATTTCAAACGAAAAGCCGAAAATGGCCAAGGTATTTATAGATGACAGGGCTCTTAATTTCCAGTCATGGGACAAGGCATTAAAAGATATTGAGAAGAATAAAGTTATTCTGTTCGGAAAGTCATTATATATTAACCCTTTAATAGAGTTAAAGTATAAAACTCAGAGCCCCATTTTCGGAAATTGGATAAACTATTTTAACAGCATCTTAAGAAAGCCAAAAAGCGGAGAATGATTTGTCAATGATGATAACAGATGAAAACTTTTCTCAGCTGATTGAAAGGTATAAACAAACCTTAAAATATTATCCAGGAAGATTATGTAGCTGCATAGGTGAAAACAATGGAATTCCTAAGATTGATTGCGGTTGCACACTTGGCTATTGGTACGACAGGGATGAAACAATCATTGGCATTAGGAAAGATATAAGCTATAAGTATACTAATTCCCCACAGGGAGTAATATTTGACGGTGGCGCACAGTTTATAATCCCCAAAAAGTATAAAGGAATTGAACAGAAAGCTTATCAAATGCTGAATAAAGGTGATATTATATCTGTAATTGGCAAGTACAGGCGCGACAGAGATATACTGAGGAAAGGAATAAGAGATAAACTTTATGCTTTTGACGTAGTTGATATTATTAGTGTATCACAGAAAAATATTGTCTACATAAAGGATCAGGACTTTAGACTTGAAAACAATGAAATTAAATGGATAGGTAATAATTATCCTCCGGAAGAAAGCTACTATACAGTTGAATTTACCTGCAATCAGCAATACATAATCTGGGAAAATGGAGTAAGGGACAGGGGCACCGATACAAAAGAGTTGCCAAGAAGTGTAATTACAGTTTTAAGACATTACGCGCAAGCAGTCCAGCAAAATCCGATTGACAGTATTGATCTTAATGAACAGTTCTAAGGATGAAAAACCGTAAGGATAAAAAATGAAATTATTCGGGAAAAATCTGACTTTCAAGATCCAAAAACCAGCAAATGTAATAATATTTGGAAAATCCTTTCAGGTGGGAGAATTGCCGGCAGGAAATAAAACTCCGTTTGGTGAACAAATGAATATACCTGGTATGGAAAGGAAAAACCATAAATACATCAAAAGGGAACCGGATCCCAAAAGACCAGGGAAATATATTTACTATTATAAATTGGCAGATGGGAGTATTCAGGCCAAGGACGAGGAAGGTAATTCTTATAATAATGCTGTAAGTGAAGATCAGCAGACTTCAAATAATGGCCGGAAACCTGAAAGTGCATTTGGCGAACAGCTGGATATATTTCAAGATCTTGCTCAATTCATAAAAGATAGATACATTCAAACCGAGCATGAAGCAGAGTTTAATGAGAAGAAGAATATTGAACGTAAGATTCAGCAGGATAGATACGAGGCAATTGCAAATGATGAGCTGAAGAATACTTCTTTTATGAGTGAATTTTACTTTGCGAAAGCTGCAGGTATTTCTGAAAAATTAAACCTAGAGAAGCCGGACCGTAACAATAAATATTATTTTATAAAACCAAAGTCATTTTTAATTTCTGAGATAAACCAGAATGTATCTTTAGGAAAAGGTGCAAAGACAGATGGAGGTTTTATTCATCACTTTATAAGTGAAAAGCCAGAGAACATTATTGGTGAATACGAGAAAGAAGGGTATAAGCTAAGCCTGAATGCTGAGGACTACATTGAAGATGAGTTCAAAGACCATAAGTTTGATAAATATATTGCTGAAAAGGATAATGAACGATTTGAGGTCTGGGTAATGTCAAAACAAATGTATGATGCATTTGTTGATACCCAGAAAAAGTCCAGTGAGAGGCTGAAGGAATCAAAATTAAGCCTTGCTCTTAAAATTGAAGCTGAAAAAGTAAAGGAATTTCCCCAACTGCTGCAGAAATACCAGGAAAAAGGATTATCCAAAAAAGAACTTATTGTAATTGGAGGTCTTCCCGGATCCGGAAAAAGTACGGTCCTTGGAAACACACTTCAAAAAAGCGGAGTAGTTGTTGATCCTGATTCCATTAAGTTTGATCTAGGAGAGATCAGAGGGACGGATATTGAGGATATAAATAAAAACCCCTATAAATATCACGAGGAATCATCTGTTGTTGCAAAACACTTGCTCAGAGAACTTTTAAGAGTTGGGAAGAAATGTGTATTTGACGGTACAATGAAAGGAATTGCTAATGTCGGTGATCTTATAAGCCTTGCCGAAAGTGCCGGTTATAAGACCGAGGCAAAATTCATTCATATTCCTCTTGAAGAAGGTATTAAAAGAGATCGTAAAAGAGGTGAAAGCGGAGGCCGAAGCATTGGCGAAAAACTATATAGAAAACTTTATTCTTCATATCCAACACACAAGGCCCTGTTTACCTTAATGCCGAAGTTTAATGAAGTCAGGGTTTACGACAATTCAACACCTATCAATAAGCCGGCAATAGAGGTATACAGAAAGTCAGCTGTTGGAGAGAAGGTTTTATCGCAAAAAAGATTTGATCTGATTAAAACACTTTCAAAAATGGAAAAATCAATTCAAAATATGATCAGAAAGTCAAGATTTATTATAAACAATGCTTGACAATATTGTAAAGCATTTGTATTTTGTAATTGACAAATAAAGGAAGACAATGGACCCGATAAAAGAAGCAATTAAGGCAATGGATCCGGAAACAAAACTGAAGATAGTTTGTTCGATAAGCCACCGGGAGCCGATTGATGAGGAAAACGATTTCTTTGAGCTTGGCATGGCCAGAATGAAAGGACTGGTTAAAAAAGGCGGAATGGAGCTTACACCTGCAGGTGAAGAGGCACTTTATGAGATTGTTAAAGAGGATATGAAAGAATGGAAATCCCAACAATAACGGTGACTGATTTCGCTATTATTAAGAAGTGCTCAAGACAGACAGTGTATAATAATATTCAGAAGTTTAACCTAAATGAAAAAGGCCGGATCATCTGGGATAAAAAGGCCAAAAACTGGAAACCTGATAAAAATAAAGTCAATCAGAAATGGAAGTAATTGTATATAATATTCCCTTAGAAGGTCTTAGAGACTTCATTGAAAAGGTTAACAGCAGCGATATATTAAATACAAATACAGCAGAGGCAGTTTCAGAAGCAGCCGATTATTTTATTTCACAATGGATTCAGACAGCATCAGAAAAGCTAAAGCACACTTCCGGATGGTATGCTCAGGGGATCCAGGACGGAAAGAAATACCCATTTAACAACAATCCACTTGAAGCAACTATAATTCACACCGATAAAAGAGCCAATTATCTTGAACAAGGTTATGAGTCATTTGATATGAAAAAAGCTCTTTCAACAAGTTCCAAGGTCAGAATTTCGAAAGATGGCAAAAGATATTTAATAATTCCTTTCAGGCATGGACACCCGGATTCACTTAAAAATCCTATGCCAAAAGATGTTTATCAAAAGGCAAGTCAGCTTTCTTTCAGCCAGATAACAGGTATAAGGTATGAAGGTTCTCAGCAGAAAAACGGTCCGGTAACTTTTCAGGATGCTCAGCTGTTGAAAAGGCATAATCCGGAGAAGGTAAAGCGTAATGAGTATAATTGGGGAGATAGATTAACAGGGCTAAAGGTCAGTGAGAAAATAACCATGCCAAGTGGCGAAGTAAGGTTTTACCAGCCATATAAAACCAGTAAGTATGAAGGTATGGTAAGGTTCCAGTCCAACCCTGGATTAAATAGGCAATCAAGTAAATCCACCGGGAAATTTATAAATACAACTGATAACAATAAAAACTACTCCGAATACATCACTTTCCGCGTAATGAAGGAAGATTCCGAGGGCTGGTTTCATCCAGGAATAAAGGCCATGAATATTCTTTCGCAGACAGTTCAGAGAGAAAAGCAAACCATAATTAATATTATTGCCAATGGAGTTGAAAAGGATATGAAACAGCTCTCATTCGGCACTAACTATTAAATAAATTGTAAAATATATATCAATAAAAAGTCACTTCATTGATTAAACTTACCATAGTTTAATTATCTCTGTTTATCCTTTATAGTTTCAACCATTATAGTTTTTATGGACCAATTAAAAGACTTTACCGTAATCCCAAGTAATTTTGGCGGAGAACTTGATATATCATGGAATTATCCGGAAAATAAGCCGGAGAGTTCAAAAGTCTATGTATTCAAGCGGTCAAAAACAATTGTCACTGATAATGAGATCCGTCAGTATTTTGCACAGTTTGATGACCTTGACCACTTCAATTACAATGGTCTAATGGTCTTCGACAGACTGGATAATAACATTTATGGCTTTATTGATATGAAAGTCCTAAATGATGTGGAATATTACTATAAAGCAGTTTTAAGGGATGAAACAACAAAAGAGATAAGCTTACCGGTTGGAGCAAATGCAATTCCAAGACCTCAGCTGAAGATAAACATAAAGGACGGAAAGGATATTGTTAAGACAGCAATAGAGAAGATGTTTGATAATGTCTATGACACCAAAGGCAATAATGTAAAAATCGGGAAAGATATAAAGGTAATAAAGCAATTTGCCATTGAACCGGTTGGCGAAAACTATGTAATGATTGAACGAGTAAACGGAAGTACAAATACGCAGTATTGGAATAATCAGATTGCAATATATGGGACAGGGATAATAAAAGGAGATATTGACAGTGATATTATAAGGGTAACGTTTGTCACCTATGAGAGTCCGGAAAGGCGCGATAAGGTTGCAAATATATTCAGAGGATATAAACCATTTTTGATCTATGTAATTAAGATGCTTGGAGCCAAGGAATGCACTATAAATATTGAAGGTGATTATATGAATCCGCAGTTCCATGGACTAAATGCAGTTGGTGTAACAATGATTGTTTCTATGCTATTTGAAAACCTGATGAAGATAGACAAACAAAAGATTGATCAAAATTTTTCTGAAATAAAAGTTGTAGAGGATTGAAATGTCTAAAAAAGAAACCGATCAGGCAAAGAAAACTGAAGTATGGGTACCAGTGGAAAACGAAAGTAAACCTGCTTTATATAACGCAGGGGAAATTGAATTGCTGCTTGGCCTGAATAAGTTCCAGGTCATCCGTCTTGAACACTATCTGGTAAGCAATAAGATAGAAAAGGAAATGACGGTTGCAGAATGGGAAGCTATCATTAAAAGTCTATAGAGGTGGAAAAATGTTAAACTGGTTAAAAAATATGACAGAAGAAAGCAAAAATGTTTTTAAGGTAATGCTTGTCTTGGCAGCTGTTTCGGTTGCATTTCTTTATATCACGTTTGCTTTTGCTATATCGTTAAGCTCATTTAGTGTCGGACTACTAAAGTCTGTAATTGCTGTAAGTGTTTTGTGGATAGTGGATAAACTGGCATTCAGGAAGATCGATACATTAACATTAATCGGGAGTAATGCAATTGCATATGCGATATTCTTTCTTGCTCTTGCTGTTATTTTTGCTACCTGTATCTCAACTTCATAGTAGCACAGAACCGCAGCATCTTAAAATAGCCAGGACATTTGTTGGTGTAAAGGAAAAGACAAACCACAATGATGGTCCTGAAGTAAAGATGTTTTTAGCTTCAGTTGGACTCCCTGAAGGATACTCCTGGTGCGCAGCATTTGTAAGCTACTGTTTATCTGAGGCGCATGTCCGGTTTCCTTCTATAAGGTCAGCTATGGCAAAGGCCTTTGAGACAAAACAGAGCATTCCGATTAAGGATGTTGTGACAGGTAAAGTAAAAATTCCTTCTGGAAGCATCATTGTTTTTGGCAGGGGAAATTCAATCTATGGGCATACCGGATTTATTGTTTACTGGTCTAAGGACAGAGGCAGGACAATCGAAGGTAATACGTCAAGCGGAGTAAGGGGAAGTCAATCAGATGGTGACGGTGTATATGTAAGAGACAGATTCTACGAACCTTCAAATTATTTCAGAGCAAGATCATTTTTAGAAGTTAAATATTAAAGAATTTCAATTATTTCTGGAGAATAAAATTATGATCACCATTAATGGGATAACTCATTCCGTACCTGATATTTACTTTGATTGTGAAGTAATTAATTTAGGCGCAACTACAATTCCTGCTTTTAATGGCCTGATCCATATCGGATCGGCTAGAAAGGGTATTCCATATACCGCAGGGAAAGGTTTTGAAGTCATTAAAGCATTTTCAGATGTTCCAAATGTTAAAAAGTTCTATGGTGTAAGTGACTTATCAAAAGCATTTGAACAGGCTAAGGCTGGTGGAGCCGGCACAGATTATTTCCTTAATGCTGCAGCTCTTACGAAAGGGAAAGCCACGATTAAGGACAATGCAACTACTCCTGCAGGAACATTTGACATTGAGCCGAAAGAATACGGAGCACATGGAAATGATATTTCATTAAAAATGGAAACAGCAAGCAGTAAGTTAACTCTTACTATAATTCCTCCTAAGCTCACAAAGTTCTTGTCTGCAAATGCTTCTACTTCAAGCAAAGAAATCAGCCTTGAAGATGTAGAAGGTTTATTTGCCGGTTTATCAATTAATTTGGTCAGCAATTCGGTCTTAACACCGCAAGCAGTTAAGATTGTATCGGTTGATAGTGAAAACAGTAAAATTACAATCGATTCAAATCCTTCATCTGCCTTTGCTGCTGCAGACTACGCAAGAATATTTGTCGAAGATACAGACAATCAGGAAGTGAATATTTTCGATACAACTGCAATTTCTGTAAATGACATTATTAATGCCATTTCAAAAGGCCAGATCCTTAATGCTTCAAGAGGCACTAACACCGGTATTGTTCCAACTACTTTAGCAAAAACCTATCTTCAGGCTATTTCAGGAGCAACCAAGGGAACAAGTCCTGTTGCAACTACGACAAGTGGCGGAGATTATGACTTAATAGGCGGAAAACTTCCGCAGTTATTTGAGGAATTTTCGAACTACACAAAGGCTAGGATAAGGCTTGTTAATCTGTTAACTTCTGATTCAGCTGTTCACATGATCTATAAAACCGTAGCCTTAACACTCAGGAACATCAATTACAGTATCCAGGTAATTACAGGATGCAAGAAAGGTGATATTGATAAAGAGGCTTCTGATAGTGATCATCCGATTGCAAGACTAAAGGCCTTAAATTCCAGCGATATAATCCTGATTGTAATGGGCATTGACAATAAGGATGCTTACATTTCACTTGCTCCGCAGATTGCCGGAATAATGGCTTCAAATTCAGTAAAACATAATCTTACATGGGACAAAATCTCGGCAGTTGTGGTTGAAAAGTTCTTTGGTGAATCCAATAAGATTAGTGAACTTCAGCCTCTTATAAATGCAGGTGCTATTGTCCTCCGTACTGATTCTGACGGATTTTTCATAGCTCAGGGATTAAACTCTTATCAGGACCATGCGAAGGAATGGAATGAAGAAGATGATACGACATACCTTATTATGCAGCGTCAGATAGTTGACTTTGTAAATGAAGGTATAAGAAAAGGTATGAGGGTAGGAAGTGATGATGTTACAGTATCTACCGAAACTGAGAAACTCTTAGGCATATTAAAAACCTATAGTGATCAGAAATTTATTACAAGCTACGGAGTTACAAGAGCAGAAGAAAAAGGAAATGCCATCTATCTTGATCCGCAGTACACTCCAATAAATTCAAATGACTTTATTGGCGGAACGATAAAGGTAATAATTCCTAATTAATATTAACTAATACAGGCTATTAATAGCTAAGAGAGGTATAAAAGACATGGGAAAATATATTGATGATATTGTAAATAGAGATGATCTCTATACAAGAGGTTTTGCAGGAGCATCACT
>JBLNEL010000145.1:0-3841 GCA_050262615.1 Bacillota bacterium | reverse complement strand
CAGAAGCATTTTCTTCTGTTCAGAATCTTCAATTTCATCGAACATCATCTGAGAATATCCTATAATACTGATAAGCGGAGTTCTGAATTCGTGACTCATATTATTAAGAAGAGATGATTTTAGCCTGCTTAACTCCTCCGCCTTCTCTTTAGCTGCCTTTAGTTTTTGTTCTACCACTTTCCTTAAGGCAATATCTTCTCTTGATTTTTTTAACTCTAAATGAGTGGTAACTCTGGAGATAAGCTCAGCAGGTTTGAATGGTTTGATAATATAATCAACACCGCCGCAATCAAATCCTTTTACTACTTCTTCAGTTTCTGATTTTGCAGTAAGGAAAATAACAGGAATGTGAAATGTTTCCGGAGTTTCTTTTAATATCCGACATACTTCAAAACCATCCATACCAGGCATTGATACATCAAGCAGGATTAAATCCGGGACTTTTGCGGTTGCTGATTTTATTGCCTGTTCTCCGTCACTGGCAAATGCGACTTTAAATCCCCTGCCCCTAAGTAAAGTACCTAAAACTTCAAGATTTTGGGGAACATCATCGACAACCAAAATTACTGAATTGCTTATAATATCCATATGTTAAACCGTTTATTAGCTTCAGTTAAATGTGTTTATAATTAAATCAGGAAAGATTCTTAAAAGTTTGTTAATCTGAACAACTTTAAAATTGTCAGCAGCATCAAACAACTCTTCACCATATTTAACCAGATCTTCAATCATATTATCCCTGCCGATATTTTTTATGTTCTCAGCAAAATTCAGGATCTCATCTATCATCATTCCCTCTTTTACATTTTCCCATTCATTTTTCATTGTATTTTGAAGATAATCCAAAAGATCCGGATTCACCTGAACATTACGGCCCGTAACAGCTTTAGCTTCTATCTGAACAACATGGTCATCAGATGGGACACTGGAGTTTAATGTCTGTAAAGGCTGAATTGTGTGCGTTAAATAATTAGACAATTTTGTGATCAATTCGGCTTTACTAAAAGGCTTCTTCAGACAGATATTAAACAGTTTTTCCTGAATTTCATTATCCAAATTTAACGCCGATGCTGTTAATGCAATAATTGGAAGCGAAGGGTAAAATTCCCGGATTTTTCTTGCAGCCTCTGATCCATTCATTAGAGGCATATGGATATCCATAATTACCAGATCCGGTTTTATCTCTCTTACAAGATCAACAGCTGCAATTCCATTTTCTGCTTCATGCAATGTAAGCATTTCGTAAGGACTCAAAAACTCACGGACTAATTGCCTGTTTGTGCTGTTATCTTCTGCATGAACAATTACAGCTTTTTCAAATCTAATATTTTCATATTGAATATTATTCTCCGGCTCTGCAGATTCTTCAATAAACTCAGGGACCAATATCTCCGGAAGTGCCACGGAAAAAACAGAGCCTTTCCCTTCCTCGCTCTGCAGACTTATCGAACCATTCATCATTTCGACTAATCTTTTTGTAATTGTAAGTCCAAGACCCGTTCCACCGTATTTACTGGTACTTTGTCCTTCTTTTTGCGTAAAAGCTAGGAATATTAATTCATGCTGATCCTCCGGAATGCCGATACCAGTGTCACTGATCTCGATCTTCAGATTTATTTTATTATTCTCCGAAACTTTCCCATTAGCTGTAACGCTAACTATAACTTCTCCTTCATTTGTAAATTTAACTGCATTGCCGATCAGATTAAATAAGATCTGTCTTACACGTATCTCATCAAGCAGAAGTTTATGTGGTATATAAGGGTCAATAATAACCTTGAAATTCACTCCTTTATCTTCGAGTATTGCAGCGAAGATTTGCACAAGCTCATTGCATAAAGTATGTATATCAACAGGTTCATATTTAATAATAATTTTGCCGGCCTCAATTTTTGAAAGGTCAAGAATGTCATTTATAAGTAATAGCAGGCTTTTACCGCTGACTGATATACCGGACAGATATTCAATTGATTTTTTGTCTGATATACGGGTCCTCAGTAACTCAGTATACCCTAAAATTGCATTCATTGGAGTTCTTATCTCGTGGCTCATGTTTGCCAAAAAAATGCTTTTTGCCAAATTGGCACGCTCTGCTGTTTCTACGGCTTCCTTAATCTCCCTTTCAGCTTCTTTTCTTTCTGTTATATCGTATAATGTCCCTGATGTCCCAATAATATTGTCGTCTTTATCTAACGTTAAAGTAGCATAAACCTCCATCCATCTGAAACCGCCATCACTTGTGATGTATCTTATTTCATGTCTGCAATACTCTTTTTTCCTTTGGATTAAAGGAGTAAATCGTTCAATGTTAAGCTGTCTGTCATCCGGGTGAACGAAGTTTAAGAAATTCTTTCCGATACTGTCTTTAACTTTGAATCCTGTTATTTCCTCCCAGGCCGGGTTTAGTAAAAGCCAGAGCCCTTCAGCATCAGTCTGAAAAACAACCTCTTTCAGACTGTTAACTACATTCTGGTATTTTTCTTCACTCTTTTTAAGTTCATATTCTGTCTGCTTCCTCAGAGTAATATCTCTGAAAGACCCCTCGATCATAAATACTTCCCGATTTGCACCTTTGATCGTATGAATATTTATTGAAGCATATTTTATTTCACCATCTTTAGTTCTGAGTTTTATTTCGTAGTCACTCACTTCACTTTTAGCTTTAAGAATTTCAATAACTGAACTCTTTGCCCCTTTATCGTATAATATTATTTCAACATCCTGTCCAATTAGTTCCTCTCTCAAATAGCCTGTGTGTCTCTTTATTGAAGGGCTGACTTCAATTACTTTTCCATCAGGTTTAATCTGAAAAAATACATCCTGAACATTCTCAAATATTTTTCTATACTTTAATTCGCTTAACTTTAGTGATTCCTCAATCTCTTTCCGTTTTGTAATATCCTCTTTAATACCTACAAAATGCGTGATATCTCCCATAACATTTTTTATTGGAGATATTGTGACAAGTTCCCAGAACAGTTCACCGTTCTTCTTCTTATTTAAAAATTCCCCTTTCCAGTCTGATCCTGCTTTTATTTTCCCCCACAGTTCTTTGTAAACTTCCTCATTCGAATAGCCTGATTTTGTTATGTTACAGTTCTTACCTATTATTTCTTCCGGAGTATAACCGGTTGATGCAGTAAACTTTGGATTAATATATTCTATATTGCCGTCAATGTCCGTAATTACAAAAGATACGGGGCTTTGTACTATAGCCCTTGATAATTTCCGCAACTCCTCTTCTGCATGGATCCTATCATTAATTTCTTTAATCAATTCTTCTTTTTGCTCAAAAAATGCAATTATCAAAGTTGCCAGGCTACCAAATTCGTCTTTCTTTAATTTAAGAGGCTTGATCAATCCCGGATCTGAATCTTTAAGACTTCTGGATACAATATTGAAGGGTTTATTTATTATAAATATCAGAAAAAATGTAGTTGCACCCAGAATTACTAAACCAAAGATAATACTTAATAATAACTGCCGTTCGGAAGATTCCAAAACGTTTTTCAACATTTCTGAGTTGATCGAGCATCTAAGAACAGCAACAGTATTCCCTTCAATCCCATTCAGGGCTTTATTAATTACGATAACAAAATTATTCTCTACCAGAGAACTGCTTATTCCAGAAACTCCCTGCGTAATAAGGTTTAACTTACCAGAAAGTAATTTAGATTGTTCTTTTTGATATTCATCGGACCATAACCTTCCGGCAATAAGATATCCCTTTGGAACACTGGTTCTTTTTAGATCCGAACCGGATTGCAACGGGGCTGTTCTGATTTCTACAATGCCTTCTTTAGTTTTTATAAAGAAATGACCAAAGCTACTTTGGTTAAGA
>JBLNEL010000144.1:0-7855 GCA_050262615.1 Bacillota bacterium | reverse complement strand
GTGCCCGTAACGGACGAATCCTTAAAAATTGAACCGGGGGATTACATCTGGGTTCCAAAGAAAGTCCCGAGGACTTTTATGTGGTATTTCGACCGCTATATGACACGTGTTGCTGCTGTAGCAAGTGTAGTTAGTACAATAGTTACAATAATCTTATTAAGCAGACCGGCGAAATAAAGTAATTTTAGGAAAAAGTAAATAAAATGGAACTAGAAATAGAAAAACCAAAAACAGTGAAATTTTCCGACTATTTATATATCCTCTACAAATGGAGAAAGTTTCTCATCATTAACATGTTTTTCATAATTGCCGGATCAACGACCATTGCTTTCATTCTTCCACTGTAGTATAAGTCCACGGCTGTGGTAATGATCCCCCCGGATAACTCGATGGGTTTGGGAGGTTTGACTAGCTTATTATCTGGTAAAGGAGGTAGTTCATCGCTTGGTTCAAAGCTGTTCGGTGTTTCAAGTACTTCTGAAGATATGCTGATTGGAATTCTTAGCAGCCGGACCGCAATGACTGATGTCATTCAGAAATTTAACCTCTCGAAATATTACGAGACTGAAAACCTGGACAAGATAATGAAAGCCTTGAAGGCTGACGTCACATTCGGTCCTAATGAAAATGGAATGATAGAGATAAATGTTGTCAATAAAGATCCCCAAAAGAGTGCCGAGATTGCAAACTATTTTGTTGATCTGCTGGATACGCTGAACCTCAGGTTCAGCGTTGAACAGGCAAAGAATAACAGAATATTTATTGAAAAAAGATACCAGAAAAATCTGAACGATTTGAAAGCAGCCGAAGACTCGATGTTCAGCTTCCAAAAGAAGTATGGGGTTTTTGCAGTACCTGAACAGCTTGAAGTTGCCGTAAAAGCTGCAGGGGAACTGGAAGCTCAAATGACCGAGAAAGAAATGGCGGCATTCTTTACAAAACAGCAGTTCGGTGAAAATTCCCCGCAGTATCAGAGCGCACTCGTTCAAGTGAATATGCTAAGAGCCAAGGTTAATGAGTTAAAAAATGCAAATAAGCTCTCTTCAACTTCCAACGTATTGTTCCCATTTAAGACTGCTCCGGAGATGACAATGAAGTATATGCGTAACTTCAGAGAGGTTGAAATTCAGAGTAAAATCCTTGAAGTAGTACTGCCTTTTTATGAGCAGGCCAAGTTCGAGGAGCAGAAAAGTATTCCCCCTGTTCAGGTGCTTGATAAGGCTGTTCCGGCACAGTTAAAAGAATCGCCCAAGAGGTCATTTGTTATTCTGACAATATCTTTTATTGCACTTTTTGTATTCGTACCATTTGTCTATATCGGGGAGAGCCTCACTACCAAGGCAGTTTACAATAACCCTTTGGAAGAAAAGATGGCAAGATTCTATTATAGAATAGTCAGATTTTACAGATTATAACCTTTTATGTCAGTAGTAATATTAACTGCCATAGCAGTTGTTTTTATACTCGTCAGTAGATTGATCTTCGGCAAATGGTTTAACCATGTGGCTTTATATACTGCTGTGTGGTATATGATGCTCACACTCTATGAAATCAGACTGATGGAATATTTTGACCTTAAGCCAATTACCTGGATTGCTCTGACAGGAGCATATATTGCTTTCTTTTCAGGGTCAGTAACAGTTTTTGTTGCCAGAAAATGCTTTAACAAACCGACGGCAAACATTAAACCTTCTGCCGGAGAAATGATTCTTTTTGCCGATGAGGGGCGTATTATTAAATATGCACTGCTGTTTTTCTCCCTTACGGGGCTCTTTGGAGTTCTTTATCAGTGGATGGCTCTTATTCACAAATTCGGAAGTATAACTGCTGTTATTGTGCAGGCTAATCTCCTCTATAAAATGAGAGTAGAAGGCAAGCTTGTCAACGAGCTTCCTTATGTTTTTGTAGCGGCGTTTTCCGGTGTTTTCCTGAGCGGAATTTATAGCGCTTATAAAAACAGGCTGACCTGGCTGTCATTACTTCCTATTGTTGCCGTAATTCTCAAGGATATCTCAAATGCCGGCCGTGCAGGTATGCTGACGGCACTGTTTATCTTTATCTCCTCATTTTTTCTGTACAGGCATATTGCTCCAAAAAAGGAATCGAAAAAGGGCCGGGCAGGACTTATTATTACGGCTGCAATTGTTGTAGGACTGATTATAGGGGGCTCAGTAATCGTGAAATCCAGCCGCGGCACCATTGAAAATTATGCCGCTTCTTCGAGTCAGCTAAACAAATTGAAGAAAAATTTCCTGATTTCTCCATCTATTTATCTATACTTTAGCAGTCACATTGGTGTCTATAACGCATATCTTGAAAAAGATTTCTATGATGACAATTCCATGTTTGGGGAATTCACATTCCAGCCGATATATAACGTACTGGCAAAATTTAATTTTGTCAAACAGCCGCCGGCCTTTGAAAAGGGGTATTATATTCCGATGTGGACAAATACTTCTACTTATCTGAAATCTTTGCACGGGGATTTCGGCAGCGCCGGAATTTATATTGTCCCATTCTTAATGGGACTGGCAGCCTCTTTCTACTGGTACAGGTTATTTGAAAAGAAAAAGGGAACAGACCTGGCAATTCTGTCGTTTTTATATGTTCTAATTATGTTTTCTTATGTTACAATGCTTTCCAGATATTCATTTTGGACCCTGAGTCTGATAATGCTTGTCATTGTAATACCTTATTTGGAAAGACTGGTTGGTCGCAAGCGCAGAATAAAAGAATTTTAATCAGGAAACAGAGAATAAGATTCGTGAACAAATTATATAAAAACTGGTCTTTGTTAACTTTATCCAATATAGTTTATCAGGGTCTTTTCTTCTTGAGTTTTGTAAGGATAGCCAGGTTATTCAGGCCAGAGCTCTATGGGGTGTTTACTATCATTATTGCCTCCACGCAGATGGCGCAGATACTTTCTTCTTTTGGACTGCAGCAAATAGTTATTAGGGAAATTGCGAGGGACCGCTCAAGGCTCTTTAAGATTGCAAAATTGACACTTCTGCCCACCACAGCAGCTACTCTTGCAAGCTCAGTCCTGCTGGTATTATACCTCGTTCTTTTTGAAAACATTACAGATAATCTCGTCCTTTCGTCTTCCTTTTTGCTGCTGCTGGGCATTATGGCCTGGAATTATGCTGAACCTCTGGCTTTCGGGCAGCAGCGCATGAAAATTTCAGCTTCTATAAATATTGCAAGTTCTGTTCTCTTTACGGTTACACTTTTTATAATCCCTGCAGGATATTTTAATATTAACTTAGTGCTTCCAATTTATGTTATCATATTTATAATCCGTGCGTTGGCATATTTATTCGTTGAATGGAAAGGGGGATACTTTAAGAAGGTACCCGGAGAAGCTCATAAGAACATTACTGTTAAGTATCTTTTGAGCAAGAGTCTTGCTTTTTACGGAACTACATTATTAGCTATACCCATAGTGCAGCTCCCCATATTATTTTTATCGCAGCTTTCAGGCGAAAGGGAAGTGGGGTATTTCGGTATCATTAACAAGTTAACGCTGCCATTATCGCTCATTGCAAATAACCTTTTTACTGCCATGTACCCGGTTCTGGCAAAGTTTTTTGTTGATGATAAATCAGCCTTCAGGCAGAAGGCTGGAAAACTGTTTTACTTAATTTCCATAACCGGAATAATACTGACCTCCTTTCTTGGCTTTTTCAGTAGAGAGATTGTTTCCATAGTTTTAGGCCCGTTATACATGAATGCAGTCAGGACGTTTTCAATCCAGGGATGGGCTACGCTATTGATGATACAGAATACTTTTATCGGAACGATTTTCCTGGCAACAGACAAAGAGAGGCTCATGGTTAAGCTTTCATTCCTTAATTCTGTGATTATCGGAACATCAAGCTATATCGGAGCTCATTATGGCTCCTTCGGCTTGTCCTTGAGTTTATGGGCGGGTTTAATACTGGGGCTTATACCGCACTGGTATTTTGTAAGCAAGGCTGTAGGTCTTAAATTTGAAACTCGTCTGGTAGTTCTTCTGTCATTTTATTTCCTGATGCTAAGCGGCCTCTCTTTAATAGTTTTTGAGATGAACTTATTTGTAAAACTTCTGATTTACATTTCTGTATCTGCCCTGGTATTCTTTACGCTGAGGAGTTATATTATTTCAGATCTAATGAACCTTTTTCAGGTATTAAGATACTTTTTCAAAAGAAGGCTGACAATTTCCTGACAGTGTTTCCAACATCAATTTAACAACAGAATAAAAATAATGGAAAACAAATTACAAGGTCCTGACTGTTCAATAATAATCGTTAATTATAAGTATTATAGGTTAATTAACGACTGCATTGACTCTGTTATAAAGTATACTTCCGGTGTCAGTTATGAAATAATAGTTGTTGATAATAGTTCTGAAGGCAGCGACATTGACAGGCTTAAAGAGAAATATTCTTCATGTGTGCAAATAATTAAGAATAAGGAGAATCTGGGCTTTGCAAGGGCAAATAACCAGGGGCTTTCGGTTGCTAAGGGGAAATACATACTGCTGTTAAACAACGATACCTTGTTCCTTGAAAATTCATTAAGAAAAATAATTGATTTTTCCGAAAGCAAAGAAAACAATCTGGTTGTAGGCTGCAAAATACTCAATGCCGATATGACCCGGCAGGTTTCGGTCTGGGAATTTGATAATTTCTTGAACTCTCTTTCTGAGATTTTGTTTATTTATAAGCTGTTTCCCAAATCGCGCCTGCTGAACAGGTTTTACGGAAATTATGTGGAAATCTCTGAACCTGCCGAAGTGGATGCAGTTAAGGGATGTTTTCTGTTTTGTCGCAGAGATGTAGCGGAAAAGTTACAGGGGCTTGATGAGAGATTTTACTTCTATATGGAAGAAACCGATTTTTGTTACAGGCTGAAAGCCATGGGGGGAAAAGTCTATTACTTTCCCGGTACGGAAATTGTCCACCTGGATGGTTCAAGCACAAAAAGTATTCAGTGGTTCAAGTTCAGGAACCAGACCATGGCTAAGATTCAGTTTTTACAGAAGCACGCTAAAGGTGCGAGGTTTTTCCTGATGACTTTTCTCCACTATTTTGGGGTTTTTCTGCGGATTTTTATTTATTTATCGATGGGAATATTGAGCCTTAATAAAAATCTCCTTAAAAAGTCTTTCTACTACCTGCGCCAGTTAGGAGTCTATCCCAAAAATTTATTTAAATAGCAGAATGCCCCTTTGCTGGGGCATCCTCTCAGGCAACACGTCTTTATATTAGCGGATTATTTTCAGTTGCAGAAAACATTATTTCCCCTGGCCGGAATTTTTAGAGGCAACAAAATCCAGACCCCAGTAAAAATATTCCTTGAGAAAGGCTGATTTTTTCCAGAGCTTCTTCTCGACATCTATCAATGATCTGTAATTGCTGTTGTTGACCAAAACCGGGGGGAAAAACCGGATAAACTGAACATTGGAGATTTCAAACCTGTTCTTGTGAAACAGTGAGGCCCACTGGTCATATGACCTTACATTCTCGTTTCCGAAGAGTATCTTTTTTTTCAGGTTTTCGTCGTAGAACTCAATTACCCTGTTATTTTTGCGATACAAATAAAGCTTGATGCGCTGCATTATATTGTTCCCATTGTCATCGACCACGACGATCTTGCCGTCTTTGCGCAGAGTTTCGTAAAAGATCCTGAGAGCTTCATCAATAGGTTCAAGGTGGTGAAGTGTATCCTGAACCAGAATAAAGTCTGCAGATTCCTTTGGAATTGAAATCTCAAAAAGGTTTTCGATATTGACATTAAACAGCTCGGCATTGCCATACTGGTTCCAGAATTTTTTCCTTTCGGGGAGCATCTTATGGTACCACTCAAGTGTGGTTCCTTTTGAAGAAATTCCGTTCATAGCAAGGAAAAGGCTGGAAGTACCGAATCCGCATCCCACATCCCAGACCTGAGAGGGGCGATACTTGACAATATTCTCATATATGTACTCAAGTCTCTGCAGTAGATAAGCTTTTCTCCATGGATAGAATAAACCCTTCTGAGCAAATTTGTAATACTCCTTTATACCGTATGAATTATTACCATTATAAGAGTCCAATTCATTTTCAAATAATTCAAAAAATTCTTCCGGGGTCATCCTGCTCCCATTAAAGTTATTAATCTAAATTTATTTGACTATAATAACCAAAATTTACAGCAGATTCAATCGGCAGGACTATCAAAAATTCTATATAAAGTAAGTGCTTGTATCTGAATAAGTATCGTTTTATTTCGTAAGATTTTGTAACTTTGCATTGATCTTTCATAAAACTGACAAAAGATGCTTAAAAACAGAGATATTATTATTTTTGGAGATGACTGGGGCCGCTATCCTTCTACTATACAGCATATTGGACGTGTTTTAGCAAAGAATAACCGGGTGATATGGATCGGTTCGCTGGGCTTAAGGAAACCGGAATTAAAGCTGAGCGACATTAAACGCGCTTTTCAGAAAATGGCAGGTGTTTTCAAAAAAAATGTCCCGGGCGAGAAAGTTAATTCTCCCGTAGTAGAGCTGAATCCTTTTGTTATTCCTTTGCATGATTTTAAGATAATAAGAAACCTGAACAGGATCCTTCTTCTAAGGGCCTTAAAAGGGGCAATTGAAAAAAATCATTTTCAAAACCCTGTTCTTATAACCTCATCCCCCGTGATGAGCGATGTTGCCGGATGCCTGAATGAAAGTTCTATTCATTATATTTGTCTGGATGATTATTCCCATTTTAAGGGCGCCTTCCGCAGCCTTATAGAATTTGAGAATTGTCTGCTCAGGAAAGCTGATACGTGCTTTGCAGTTTCTGAAACGCTAGTAAAAACAAGGAAAACACGGTCAGGCAATTCATACTATCTGCCGCAGGGCGCTGAACTGGATCACTTTACAGGCCGGAGTATGGAAATTCCCGCGATACTGAAAGACATTAAAAAGCCTGTAATCGGATATTTTGGAATAATTGCTCCGCTCTGGACAGATCTTGATCTCATTGTAAGAGCGGCAAAACAATATCCGGAATACCAATTCCTGATTATAGGAAGAGTTGAAATGGATATTTCGTGTTTTGACTCAGTTGAAAATATAATGTATGTGGGCGAGATCCCGTACGATAAACTGCCTGCTTATGCTCAGGTGTTTAATGTAGGCATGATACCATTTGAGGAGAATAATCTTACAAAGTCCTGTAATCCGATAAAACTCTATGAATACATGACTATGGGTATCCCTGTAATCTCCACTGAATTAACTGAGGTCAGGAAATTCAGCGACCTGGTCTTTATTGCCAGGAATAAAGAGGAGTTTATAAAGCTTGTTAAAACTGCACTTCAAGATTCTACTCCTGAAAGAAATCAGGCCAGAAGACAAAAGGCCAAGGAATACTCCTGGAATGCTGTAACGGAGAAAATATCGGACGTTATTCTGAGCACAGAAAGTAAGTAAAAGAAGTATTAATACTTAAGAATTAAGATATATGTCAAAAAATTTCGTTCTGGTTACGCAGTATTATCCTCCTGAGATAGGCGGGGGCTCGCAGAGAAGCGTGGGCTTCGTAGAGGAATTGTCGAAACTGGGCCTTAAGGTTACAGTGGTTACTCCTTTCCCAAGCTATCTGATGAAAAAAGAGGAAGCCGGGACCAAGCTGAAGCTTTATGAAAAGTATGAAGATAACGGGGTTACAGTATACAGAACCTTTGTTTACTCCAGCGACAGGGGAAAGTTTATAAAAAGATTACTCTATTATTTGTCTTTCACCTTTTCGTCTACCCTGGTATCTTTATTTAAGATTAGAAAGATAGATTATCTTCTGACAATTTCTCCACCTCTTTTTACAGGCATAAC
>JBLNEL010000143.1:0-13628 GCA_050262615.1 Bacillota bacterium | reverse complement strand
AACTTTTTTACACGCGGCGGTAATGGATATGACGATTCTTTAAAAATAGGTTATGAATTTGATTCAAACGGCGATATTGGTTTTACTGACAGTTATGTCGGCATTCAGTTTTTAGGTGCATCACCAACGAAGCATACAGCAAATTTTGTAAGCTGGACGCATTCAAACACAACTGACCCGTTGTTCTTTACTCCAATGGATGATCTTCAGCGGTACGAGAAAATGCTGGGATATTTTGCTGATGGAGCAAAATTTGGCGATGCTGTAAAGCTTTCGACGCTTCAGGCCCCAAGCAACAGATCTGTTTTAGTTTCCTCCGGTCCATTTTCCAAAATAGCTCCGGGAGATTCAATTAATGTCGTTTTTGCAATAGTCTGTGCAAAGAAATTCGGATACGAGCCTGCTTCGCTTGATACAAAAGAGCAGAAAAGAAACCTGTTTACAAATGCCGGTTGGGCTTTAAGAGCATATAATGGCGAGGACAGGAATGGGAATGGAGTTCTGGACCCGGGAGAAGATCTAGATGGCGATGGAAAAATTAAGCGTTTTATTCTTCCAGCTCCTCCTGCATCTCCGGCAGTGAAAATTGTACCTGAAGACAGGAAGGTAACAATCTATTGGGATAAGCGTGCAGAGTCTTCAGTTGACCCGATTTCATCAAAAAAGGATTTTGAAGGCTACAGACTTTACAGAACCAATGCCGGATATGATCTTACAAACACACAGGATGTACTCGGTTCAATGGTTCTATTGGCTGAATTTGACAGCTTAAGCAATCCTGTTGGATATAACACCGGCTTTTCAAAAGTAAGGCTTGCAGAACCAGTTGTTTTTGACGGGGATACCAATAAATATTACTATAAATTTGAAATAGACAATCTCCTAAATGGGTGGCAATATACATACTCTGTAACCGCATTTGATAAAGGGGATCAGGAGAATAATCTTGAAAGTTTGGAATCGAGTATTCTGGCATCATCAAAACGTATAATACCAGGCACTCCGGCTACATCCGATAAAAATGTAGAGATTGGGGTTTATCCTAATCCTTACTATGGGAATGCATACTGGGATGGTCCTTCAGAGAGATTAAGGAAAATATATTTTTATAATCTGCCGGCAAAATGTGAGATAACTATTTATACTTTGGCCGGTGATCTCGTAAAAAGAATAACCCATGATTCCAACAGCAATGGGTCAGATCTGCGGTGGTTTGAGACATATGCCAAAGATGGCAATCAAATTATGTCCGGCGGTGAGCATGCCTGGGATATTATAAGCGATAGCGATCAGGCTATTGCGACTGGTTTATATCTGTTTTCAGTTAAAGATACTCAAACCGGCGAAATAAAGACCGGGAAGTTTTTGATTGTAAAATAATGCGGACCCGTCTGTTGTAATTTTCGGAAAGATAAGATGTAATTGGAATCGGTTAAAAGTTGAAAGAACCTGAAGTTTAGTATTAGTTATAAAATTGATTTTTTTTAAGGGTAAGTTGAACATTAAGCTATTAACTATTTATGAGGCTCATTATGAAAATTAGATATTTACTGATATGTCTGTTGTTGATAAGTGCTTCTTCATTTGCACAGAAAGTATATCCTTTAGTATCAATTAAGGACGTTCAGTTCCGTCCTGATGATTCACTTAAAGCAGGTATACAGTCATCTCCGCTTGGAATCAGACCTGATACAGTAAGGGTTAGAGGTGTTGTTATGCACAGTACCTTAAAAAACCCAACTGATCCAACATCTCAGCCATTTATTTTCCCATCTGTTACAGCACGCTACAGTGTCTATATTCAGGACTCAAGTGCAAAGGAATGGGGAGGATTATTACTAGTTCAGGCCGATCAGAGTAAACCTACTATGCTGAACATTGCAGATTCTGCTCAGTATATTGAGTTTACTGGTTATCCATCAGAATTCAGCCAGACAACTACTCAATTTAATGTTTTGAACACAATGCAGATAAATCCATTGGGCTCACTACCTAAAAGACCTGCTCCGCTTGAATTAAAAATTTCAGATTTTCAGGATAATGGAGTTCCAAACCCGTTAGCTGAAAAGTACGAGGGGATGTATGTAATATTAAGGAATGTAACCGTAAGTGATAGAAATACTTCTGACGGTTCTTTCGTTGTAAGAGATGATAAGAACAATTTTATTTATATGTATGAACAGGGCGGATATAATTCTATTAAGTATAAATTTGCCGACTATAATGGTTATAAAACTCCGGAAGATGGTACAAAGCTTGAGTATATAAGAGGAATGATACAGGATTGGTGGGGAACAACAAAGAAAGGTTATCATATCACTCCTTTGTATCCTGATGATATAAAAATAGCATCAATGCCTCCTACAATCTCTACAATTAAAAGAGCAACAGATCTGGTAGTAGGTAATCAGAGTGTCGATATTACAGCCAAAGTAACAGCTCAGCCTGGCGGAAGTATTGCTGATGCAAAGATATATTACAGAGTTAACGGCAGTGCCTATAATAATGTTACAATGACTAAAACTGCTGATACAACAATCTTCAAAGGTACAATACCTGGCGTTAAAGATTCAGCTTTAGTTGATTTCTTTATATGGACAAAAGATAATGTTGGCCAAACTACAATAAATCCTACTGACACAGCAAAAGGCAATTACTTATATCTGGTTCTAGGCAACAGACCATTAACTATCAGGGATGTACAGTACAGTCCGCTTGGCGGAGGTTATGGTCCGTTTACAAACTATACAGTAACACTTACCGGTATAGTAACAGCAGATACATCCTACCTGCCAGGTAATGGTGGTGCTTCTGGTGAAATTCCAAGAGTATACATGCAGGATGGCACAGGTCCATGGAGCGGTATTTGGGTATATGGTCAGAAAGCATACAGCCTTAAGAATGGCGATAAAGTAACAGTAAGCGGTATTGTTTCAGAGAGCAGCTCAAACACAAGAATAGAAGCTGCTTCGGTCAGTGTTTTATCAACTGGTAACCCAGTTCCAGCACCGGTACAGCTTTCAACTGCTGATATTGCTACAAAAATCAATGGAGTAGTTGAAGCAGAAAAATATGAAGGAATGCTGGTTAAATATAATAATGTGACTGTTCTTAAATCTAATGCAGACGGTACATCAAATTATGGTGAGCTTCTTGTTGCAGATCAGTCTGGCGTAGGTACCAGAGTTGAGCTTCAGGATGGAGCCGGAACATATCACAACAGCTGGGATACACTTATAGTTAAGGTTCCGGGCTGGAAGAAGATTTCAACCGGGGATCAGTTCAGCAGTTTAACTGGTGTTTTGATCTACAGTTACAGCAATTATAAAATATTCCCAAGAAAAGATGATGATTTTGTTGGGTTTAAGACAAGTGTTGAGCCAGTAAACGGAATAACACCATCAAATTACAGCTTAATGCAGAATTTCCCGAATCCATTTAACCCTTCGACAACAATTGAATACTCAATTCCTGAAGGCAGTATGGTTTCATTAAAGATTTACAATGTGCTTGGACAGGAAGTTAAGACATTAGTAAATCAATTTCAGAATAGCGGAAGCTATAAAGCTACATTTAACGCAAGTAATATGCCTTCAGGTATTTATCTTTACGAGCTTAATGCCGCTAATTTCAGAAGTGTAAGGAAGATGCTTCTTTTGAAGTAATTTCTAAAGAAAATCTTTATTTGTTTTATTTTGACTTTACTGCTCAATTTCCCCCGCTTTTTATAGAAGCGGGGGAAATGCAGTTTCAGGGAGTTGCTCTCTTTTTTTAGTTTTACAATTATGTGACAGACGAAAATATATTAAGAAAATAATCTCAATACCATTGAACCAGAAATGAAGAAACTTTTACGTTTTGTGCCTATAATAATGCTTGGCTTTATTGCTATGGCATGTAATGACAAAATAACTGATGTCCTCACATCAAATAAACCTCCGCATACTTTTATGTCGTTATTTCCGGATAATGATATTTCAAAACAGCAAAGCAGATTTAAGGTTAATTGGTGGGGAGATGATCCGGATGGATTAGTTGTTGGATACTATTTTACCTGGGATAACAAAAACTGGACATTTACTACTAAAAACGACAGTTTATTTGCCTTAAAGATCGGGGCTTCTGATACAAGCTATATCTTTAAAGTAGCTGCAGTTGATAACGGCGGTAATGGTGTTTATGATAATTCAATAGTTCAAAATGGTATCGATTTCGGACCTGAGCCATTTATAGATCAGAATGGTGACGGCAAATATAATAATGGAGAAAAGTACTTTGACATTGGACTTATTGATCCAAACCCGGCAAGTATGAAATATCCTATAAAGAATTCTGCTCCGGCTATTAAGTTTAACTCTTTATCTTCATTACCAGATACATCCTATCCAGTAATGACCCTTGGATGGGATGCTGAAGATATTGATGGGGTTGAAAGTATTATAAAGATTAACATAGCAATCAATGACACAACAAAATTTATATCTCTGCCGGGAAATACAAGGCTTGTGATGCTCCGAATGAAAAATTTCAATACTCCAGGAGCACAGATGGAAGTAATGCTTAATGCATCTGAAAGCAGTATTTTCGCAGAAAAACTCAACGGGTTAAAATTAAACGATAACAACAAGATTTATATACAGGCTGAGGATATTTCAGGTGCAAAAAGCAAGTTTACAGTTTTACCATCTGAATCAAAAAAATGGTTTGTTAAAAAACCGGTTAGTAACGTTCTGATCATTGATGATACACAGTATGATCAGGATAATGCTGCAGCTTCATTCTATTATAATACTTTCAATTCTCTGAAAAATGGATCTTTGGGAAATAAGTTTGAAGTATGGGATATTATAAAAAATAAAGTCCCTTATGATAATATTACATTTCTTGAGACGATGAAGCTCTTTAAATATATATTATGGTACAATACAGATTCCAGCCCTAATCTTACATTAGCCAGCATGACAGCAAGAAAGTTTATTGATTTCGGTGGTAAGATAGCCTTTACTATAACGCTGCCTCAAACTGTTGATGCTGCTTTGCTGAAATCATTTTTGCCTATTGATTCAGTAGGTGTTGCTGCTGGTAAAGATTTTACAACAGCACTTTATGGTAATACAAACATTTCAGCAGTAAGTACATCGTATCCAGCACTGAAAACTTCTACTCCTATCTTTATGGTTAGAAGTCTGTATCCTACAAGTTCTACGGCCATTCCGGTATATAAAATTGAATCAACCCAACTTTCAGGCAATAAGACTATTGGATTCAGAGACTCAGAGAAAAAATTATTTTTTATTGCTCTTCCGCTATCAAAATCTGATGGTAATCCGGGAAATGTAAAATTATTATTGGAAAAGATCTTTTTTGAGGACTTTGGTTTAACATTATGAGAAAAATTATACTAATTACCTTCTTTTCAGTTTTAATGTCCTTTCAATTATTCTCACAGGAAAAGGGAAGAGTTGAAGGAAAGATATTTGATGCAAAGTCGAAGGAAGTGCTTCCAGGAGTCAATGTTATTATTAAAGGTACCTATTATGGAGCCCAGAGCGATGCTGCAGGTCATTTTGTAATAAATAATGTTTCTACTGGTACATATACTGTTGAGGTTTCTTTTATTGGTTATAAAAGTGTTCAATTTACAGGTATTAAAGTTGAACCTAATAAAACTAGAACTATTGAAGTAAAACTTGAAGAATCAGCTCTTACACTGGATAAAGATGTAATAATTATTGGCGACAGACCGCTGGTAGATGTGGAGGAGACGCAGAGCAAAAAGACCCTTTCAAGGGATGATATTGAAATGGCGGCTGTTGAAAATATAAGTGATCTGGTTACCCAGCAGGCTGGTGTTATAAAGACCGATAATGAGATTCATATTCGTGGCGGTCGTTCATACGAAAATGCATTGTTATTAGATGGTGTTTCAGTTCAGGATCCCTTGTCAGGAACAGGCTTCGGACTTCAGCTTAGCGCAAATGCTCTTGAAGAAGTTGAAATCATAACAGGCGGTTATAACGCTGAATTTGGGCAAGCCACTTCTGGTGTTGTTAATGTTAAGACCAGAGAGGGGGGTGACAAATTCCATGGATATGTTTCATACAAGCGAGATAACTTTGGCAATAAAACATCTGATCATGTCTTTAATATTGATATACTTGAGGCTAACCTGAGCGGACCTGAACCAATTACAAGGATGGTTCTGCCTGCATTAGGAATTAACCTGCCTGGAGAAATTTCATTTTTCGGAAGTGTTTATATGGGGTTAAGTGATGGAATTACTCAGGGATATTATAAATCGACTGCAAAGAAACTATATTCCTCGATATTTTTTGGCAGCAGGTTCGCACCCAGAGAAGAAAACAGCTGGTCAGCTTTAGGAAAAATTACCTATAAACTAACTCCTACAATGAAGCTGATTTATTCATATACCCAGTCGGTTGATATTAATCAGAATTCTCAGTCACTTCAATCAAATCTGGAATATGTTCAGCCAAGTCCAGGATATCAGTATGAATTCCGGAATATTTTAGACAACGCAAATGTTTATACACATAATAACCAATACAATACAGTTACCTGGACACATACGCTTAACTCAAAAACATTTTATGAGCTAAAGCTTGGCAAGTATTTCACACATCTTAGATCAGATGCAAACGGCAGGGATTGGAAAGAATACGCAGAGCCAAAAGATATTACAGATTTCCCGATCCAATATTATAATACAAACCGTGATTCGATTGGAATTATTCCGGGTGATGGTTTCTGGGATGTCGGTAATCCTTATACCTGGCATGATCATTATTTTGAAGAATACTCACTTAAAGGTGATCTGACCAGTTTCTTTGATGAAAAGAATAAGTTCAAGGCAGGTTTCAATTTATCGTTGACAGAAATGCAGCTGCTTGATATATACAAGCCGTGGATTGGTGTTATGGGATTAAATAACGACTATTACAAAGTATATCCGGCTACTGGTGCTTTCTATGCTCAGGATAATGTAAACTTCAGCGGTATGATATTAAATTTTGGTATGCGTTTAGATTATTGGTCCCCTGGCAAATACGTTGATGATGCAGTAGCAAACCAGGATGTTATTACAATCCCTGATAAAATTCGGCAGGCATATTATGACGACACCTACAAATTTGGCAGTAACAGAAGGTTCAAAGCCAGATTAAGTCCAAGACTTGGGATCTCTCATCCGATTTCTGATAATCAGACCTTGTTTTTCTCCTATGGACATTTCAGCAAATGGCCTAAACCGCAATTTGTGTATGCAAAACTAAGTCCATCAAGTGCAAAGTCATCATTCCAGAAATTTGGAAATCCAAATTTAAACCCTGAAACTACAGTAGCATATGAACTTGGGTTAAAGACCCAGTTTTCTGAAAATGATGTTTTAACACTTACAGCATATTATAAGGATATTTTTGACTATATATCCACAAGGTCAGCAGTTATAACTTCTGCCAGATTTGCTTCACAAAGTTTTATTACATATACCAATCAGGATTATGCACGCTCAAGGGGACTTGAATTCGAGTATAAAAAGAGGATAGGTAAAACTTTTAATGCAGTTGCTTCATTATCATATGCCATAGTAACCGGAAAGAGTTCTTCTGCTGATGAAGGTGCACTTGTTGTCAGAGGCGATCTGAACGAATCTATTAAAGAGATATATACTCCATGGGACAGACCGCTTACCGGGTCATTAACTACAAATTTCTATGTAGAGAAAGACAATCCGCTTTTTGGCTTTGCTCCCGGAATATTGGACGACTATAACATTTATATAAAATTCTTCTATGAATCAGGTAAGAGATATACTGCCGAAGTTTTCTCTGGCAATTATGCTACAGATGGAAAACCGGAATATGAGACAGATATAGCAAACCGTTATGGTAAGATTGCTAAAGATTGGTTCTGGGTAGACCTGAATTTTGAGAAGTACTTTTCGATAGGCGGACTTAAAATGTCAGTATTTATGGAAGTTAATAATCTTCTTGATATGAAAAATTCCGCTATAATCAACCCTGTTACAGGCCGTGCCTATGAATATGGGGATCCAGTTCCGAATTCATGGAATGATCCAAACTATCCTGATCTACAGGCTCCAATTAATCCATATCCGGTTAATCCGGCAAGATATCTAACTAGACGAAATATTAAATTAGGTTTAAGCTTAAAATTCTGATATGAAGAAAATATTAATAATACTTTTTATTTGTGTATTAACCTTTGAAGCAAAAGCCCAGTTATTTCCTACACTTGGCGGACAGCGGGCAGGTATTTCAGCAGCGCAATTCCTTAAGGTAGGTGTAGGCGGCAGAGCTTCTTCAATGGGAGATGCATTTGTTGCTGTTGCAAATGACGTGTCAGCTTTGTACTGGAACCCGGCTGGTTTAATTCAATCACAGACAGATCAGGTGATCTTCTCTCACAATGAATGGCTTGTTGATATTAAACATGATTTCATTGGAGCTGTATATCATCCATCACCAAGTGATGCAGTTGGTATTGCTTTGACATCGCTTCATACAAAGGATATGCCGGTAACAACGGAAACCCAGCCTTTTGGAACTGGAGAATACTTCAGTTTTGGCGACATTGCAGTTGCTGTATCATATTCAAGAAAGATGACTGAGCAGTTCAGTTTCGGCGGAACTGTAAGATATATTGAAGAAACACTCGACAAATTAAAAATGCGCGGTGTTATGATTGATCTTGGTACTTATTACTGGACTGGTCTTGGAAGTTCAAGATTTGCTGTAACTGTAAGCAATTTCGGAAATAATCTTGCCCCCGATGGTCATGTCGTTTTGTTTGGTTCAAGAAAAAAATCAGAGTGGCAGTCTTTCTCACCGCCGACAATATTCAGAATTGGTTTTGCATTTGAGCCGTATCAATCAGAAGACCAGATGGTTACTGCTTCGGTTCAGTTAAATCATCCTAATGACAACAGCGAAAACGTTTCTACAGGTTTGGAATATAAATGGAAGAACATCCTTTCGCTCAGAGGCGGCTATAAATTTAACGTTGAAGAGCAGAATTATTCTTTTGGCGCCGGTATCAGAATGCCTCTTAGAGTAGCAGATGTAACTTTTGATTATGGTTTTTCGAATTTTACTCGTTTAGGTTCAGCTCACAGATTTTCATTAATATTGGGTTTATAAATGAAATTTAATAATTATATACTGCCTATATTCCTAGCAATTTTTGCATTTCTGGCCATTGACTGTCATTCAGATAAACCTGATTACGGAAGTCCAAATGGGCCTCAAAACGGCAGCAATATAGGCAATGTTAGTGATACGGTTTATATTAAACAAAATCCGGACTGGACAGGCTTTAACAGACCAGAAGATATATTAATCGGACGGGAACCTTTCATTTATGTTGCTGATACTTATAATGACCGGATTGTGATGATGAATTTATCCGGACAGGTAATTGGATCAAAATTTGTGAAGCATCCTGTAGCACTTGCTCAGGACTATCAGTTAAATCTCCTGGTGTGTGCTTCAATGGATACAGTTATTCAAGGTATTCAGACATCTGTCAGTGCTGTCTTTAAGATTGACCTTGTATCAGCCGGACATAATATCGGATCAGCTCCAATAACACGAGTGCTTCCAACGAATAATGATTTCAGATTTATTGATGAAATAAAAAGACGCGAATATACCGGAGTCTGTGTCTTCTATGATAATTCTTTTTATGTCAGCCGCAAAGGCACAGAAAATTCAAGTGTGATTGATCCTGACAATTCTATCCTTATTTTTCAAAAAGTAACCTCGGGCGGAGTGAAGAAAGATACACTAATGGGACGTGTGCCATTGATAGAGCCCGAAGGAACAGGACTTGTTTCAGCGAATAAAATAAGTTCATTAACTTCTTTTAACCGCAGAAATCTGGATTGTATTGTTACAATGACGGGCGGTTCCAGCTTCAAGGCGCAGTGGTTCCAGTATGTTTCTACGGGAACATTGACCGGATATATAAGTAAGCTGCAGCCTTCAAACGCAGCTATGATGGCAGTTGACCGCTTCAAAATGCCTGAAGATGCAGCCGTAGATAATTCCGGTAATATATTTGTTGCAGATGCTGGTAAAGACAGTATTTTCAAATTCAACGCTTATGGAGAAGAACTTCAGTCTTTCGGGGGATCCGATCTCTTTAAGAATCCACATGCAGTTGCTGTATTTGATAAAACTGTATATGTTGCAGATACTGATCACAATCGTATATTACGGTTTATTCTTTCTACCGATGTACAGTAACTTGTAATTTATTGAAATTTAATTTTAGCCGGGATTTCTCGTATGGAGGAACCTGGCTTTTGTATTTTTCAGGATAGCAGATAAATTAAGCTCATAGTTTTGGCCGCATCACGATAAACTCATATATTATGATAATTTTGTGCATATGATTTATTATGACTATTCAAGAAATTAAATAAATAAAATGGCATAAATTTCAGCACTTTTATTGAAAAGAAATTGTTATTTAGTTAATTTAAACTTTATTTAATTCGAATTTTAAGGAGAAAAATGGGCAATATTGAAGGTAAAATAGTTCAAGTAATTGGACCGGTAGTCGATATTGACTTTGACAATGGTTACTTGCCTAAAATAAACAATGCTATTAAAATTCCTCGAACAACTGTAGAAGGTAAAGAAGATACATTAATTGTTGAAGTTCAGCAGCATATGGGTGAAAACAGAGTTCGTACCGTAGCTATGGACACAACAGATGGTTTAACCAGAGGAATGAAAGTTTATGATACTGGTGCTCCGATTACTGTTCCAGTTGGTCCTGAAACACTTGGCAGGTTGATTAATGTAATTGGTGAGGGAATAGATGGTCTTGGCGAAATAAAAACTTCGAAGACCTATCCAATTCACAGACCTTCTCCAAAATTCAGAAACCTTTCAACGTCACAGGAAATGTTTGAGACTGGTATAAAGGTAATTGACTTGCTTGAACCATATACAAAAGGTGGAAAGACCGGTTTATTTGGGGGTGCAGGAGTTGGCAAAACAGTTATCATCCAGGAACTTATAAATAATATCGCGATGCACCATGGCGGTTACTCTGTATTTGCAGGGGTAGGCGAGAGAACCAGGGAAGGAAATGACCTCTGGATTGAAATGAAAGAATCTGGTGTATTAAGTAAGACATGTCTGGTATTTGGACAGATGAATGAACCGCCAGGAGCAAGATTAAGAGTTGCTCTTACGGGGTTAACAATGGCAGAGTACTTCCGTGATGAAGAAGGTAAAGACGTACTTCTCTTTATTGATAATATATTCCGTTTTACTCAGGCAGGTTCTGAAGTAAGTGCTTTGCTTGGACGTATGCCTTCTGCAGTTGGATATCAACCTAATCTTGCAACAGAAATGGGTGCTTTACAAGAAAGAATTACTTCTACTGATAAAGGTTCAGTAACATCTGTTCAGGCTATTTATGTACCTGCTGACGACCTTACAGATCCTGCTCCAGCTGCAGCATTTGCTCACCTGGATGCTACCACAGTATTGAGCCGACAGATTTCTGAATTGGGTATTTATCCTGCAGTTGATCCTCTTGAATCGACTTCAAGGATCCTTCAACCGAATATAGTTGGTGAAGAACATTACCAGGTTGCAAGACAAGTAAAAGAAATTCTTCAAACATATAAAGATCTTCAGGATATTATCAATATTATGGGTATGGATGAACTTTCTGAAGAAGATAAGATTACGGTTCGCCGCGCAAGAAGGATTCAGAGATTCTTCAGTCAGCCATTCTTTGTTGCTGAGCAATTTACTGGTTATCCAGGGAAATATGTTAAGCTGGAAGACACGATCAAAGGTTTTAAGGGAATCATTAATGGCGATTATGATGATCTTCCGGAATCAGCTTTTATGTTTGTCGGCACAATAGAAGAAGCTGTTGAAAAAGCTAAAAAAATGCGGTAAATGATATGAAAGAATTATTTCTTGAAGTAATTACTCCAACAAAAACTGCATACGCTGCAAATATCAGATCGGTTACAATTCCAGGCACTCTGGGAAGTTTTCAGGTTCTGCATAACCATGCTCCTTTGATCAGTTCATTTGAAGTCGGCCGGATTAAAGTGGTTGATGAGGATGGAACTACAAAATATTTCGCCACAGGCGGAGGAACAGTTGAAGTTCTGAATAACAAAGTACTTGTACTTGCAGAAAGCTTTGAAAGTCCGGAGGAGATAAATGTTGAAAGGGCTAAAAGTGCAAAGGAAAGAGCACAGGAAAGGCTAAAGCAAAAAAGTCAGCATATAGACATTGACCGGGCAAGGGCAGCATTGGCAAGAGCGGTCAACAGGATTAATATTACGACCATTTCTGTAAGAATGTAAACTGACCGCCTCGTTTGGGACCGGCAAAAATAAATATCAAGAATCCACCACGAAGCATTTTGATTCTAAGATGCTCAATGGTGGATTCAATTTAAATACCCGTCACCCATTATTATATCTTTAATGACCAAAGTCTCTTCAATATATTTTTCAATCTTATCAAAATGACATTTTAGGAAGTAAAGCCTTTTTGTCTCACTTTTAATGGAAAGAAGCTGCTGCTGCTCTTCTAAGGTCAGTCCTGATTTTTCTGCAAGTTTAAATGATTTAAAAGAAGTGGAATTAAGTTTAGTCCAGAAAGATGGTTCAAGCTCAAAATTTATCTTATCGAGGATTTGTACAAATTTTTCAAAGATTTCCGAGTACAGCAGATTGTTATTGTCATAAGAGGAATCCAGGTAAGGCTCAATTACAGCTTCTATATATCCCTCTGAAGTCAAATAACTTGCAACTGTATTGAATCTTTTTGTCCCTTTTACAACAATATCTATCTTTCCATCTTTATACCTTTTCTTGATTTTTGTAATTTCCACAAAGCTTCCGATCTTTGAGATTTCCTGTCCAATTTTGGAAACAATCCCAAATCCATGATTGCCGGAGATACATTCATTAATCATTTTTCTGTAGCGATCTTCAAAGATATGAAGTTCATAACTTGAATCAGGGTAAATAACGATATTAAGAGGGAATATTGGTATTTTATCCAACATAGCCTTAGTCCCCGATAAATAGTAATTCGTGTTTTATGGTTTATAGTAAAAATATTAAAAGTATATTTCAAGACAGACTTATTCCCCTAAAATGCAAAGCCCGAACAGGGAGTGTTCGGGCTTAACTATTAGGAGTATTAATATGGACTATTATTTCTTAGCGCTGGAATACCTTTTTGCAATTTCATTCCAATTAACTATTTTCCAAAAGTTTTCAATATATTCAGCACGACGATTTTGGTACTTCAAGTAATAAGCATGTTCCCAAACATCCAGACCCAGTATTGGTGTTCCTTTAACTTCTGCAACATCCATTAAGGGATTATCCTGATTCGGAGTGGAAGTTATTGCCAGTTTTCCGTCATTGCCAATAATAAGCCATGCCCAGCCCGATCCGAATCTTCCGAGAGCTGTTTCTGAAAACTTCTTTATAAAATCATCCAGGGATCCGAAGGAACTATTTATTTCATCACTGAAAGTTCCAGGAGGGTTACCGCCTTTTTCCTTTGGATTCATTATTTCCCAGAACAATG
>JBLNEL010000142.1:0-2979 GCA_050262615.1 Bacillota bacterium | reverse complement strand
CGGCTGACCAGGGTATCCAGATAGATCTGAGCTTTGAGCGTTGAACAAAGAACAAATAAGATCAGTAAAATTCTTTTCATTTCACCTTTTCCCAATATTTATAAATAAATAATCGACGTGTTAAACTTAAGGAGTTTTCGTAAAAAAAATCGACAAATTTGTCAATTTTTACAGTTTTTTTTGAATTCCAAGGAACTTACCTTTCCGATTATTGTTTAATTCTATCAACCATTCAGGCAGGTTAGCCGGATTTGTTTTATTTTTGTATAACAGAATCTTGAAAATCTGGTTTTTTATGGGTATCTAATGAGATTATTTCAATTAATTGTTCAATTTATTGTTTAAGGAAAATCAGTTATGGATCTTAAAAGAACGCTTGGGTTTTATTCTAAGTCAGGCGTTGCAAGCAGAAATAACGAAAAGTTAATTCAATATATAAATCTGAAACTTGCTGCTTTGGGTGCACCTATCTATGGTCACCAGTCAGATACGGATTTTATAGACATTGCACGCGACCTTATTGCTAATCACCAGGAAAAGAACCGTTTACTATCTAATTATCTTTGCCCTGCCGATCAGAGAATTCAGGACTTCCTGAATACTTATCTTGAAGATGTTATTGAAAAAGATAAGATCAGAATTCCTGCTAATACTTTTATTCTCGACCGCCATGGAATTGCTCGCGAACTCTCCCTTCCGCCTGATAAGGATGAGTTTATTTCAGATATTATCAGCTCTTTCAGGATAAAGCAGGGTGTGCTGCATAATCCCAAGAATGACCGCCGTACTACAAAAGGCGTATTCCATATCTCCGAAGGCGGCTTGCCAATACCGGATGATAAAATTGCAGTGCCTAAGTCTGCTTTTGCAAAAATACTTAACTATGCCCTCCGTCCGCCTAAAGAATTATTAAAACTGCCGTTTACCTCTTCTCAGGAAAATCAGGCCGAACTTTTTGTCTCTCTTCTCCTTAGACCTATTGTCTCTCCTGAAGTAAAAGGCTATTCAACCGAAAAATCTATGGAAATCAGATTCTTTGCCCCGGGTAACCTCGTAAGTAATCTCGATTTCGTTGAATCTATATTCGGCAATTCCGGCGACCCATACCTGCCGGCAAATGATGCTGGACTTGATGCGGAACACTGGACAGGCCATACAGGCTGCATTATTCTTGCTCCCCACCTGGTCAGACTTACTAAGAAGGAGCTTGGACTCCCTAAGTTTTCTGAGGCTACAGAACGTCAGAAACGCGATGGTATGTGCTGGAAAAAAGAAGATGAGCTTTATAACGGCGGAAATGCTTTTAAGATTACCTGCCGCAATGAACAGGGTGTAATTGTTACTGTTATAGCTGATAATTATTTCGGATATTGCAAAAAGGAAGTTAAAACTCAGATTGGGTATTCTGCAAATCTGTTCGGCAACTCCGAGGAGGAGCACGCCGGCGGAGCTCTTGCTTTCCCTAGCTATAACCTGGGCGATGAGTTTCATGACGATAACCAGGTAAAGAAAGATAATCATAAATTTAAGGATGTATGTAAGCTCCTTAAAGATGTAGTTGACCTTCAGCCCGAAGGCTATGGCGTTGATAAAAACTTCCCCAATATCATTTACGTCCCGGAAGATACTAAAATAAACCTGAATGAACAGAAAGTTAGCTGGCAGAAAGACGGCAAGGATGTTTCTATAAAACTACTGCCTGCAAATACTTATATGCTGCCTGCCGGATATAAAATAAGACTTGAAAAGAACCCGGCTGTTCCTACCTGGAGACTTGTAGGGACTGTAGCAGAGGGCACTTTCTGCCATAAGCCATCTACTGTATCTGGCGGCGGAAAATCGGAAATTTCTAAGTCGATCTCCGATTCAATTATCTTCGGACCATTTTTTGTCGCTGACTTTAAAAAGGACCTGGAACTTGTTGAGGAAATAATAAAAAAAGACTACAGCAAAAGATACAAGGTATCTAAAGGCAAAGGACATGTAAGCCGCCCTGTTCTTAGCAGTAAAAGATCATTAGGTTCTGTTATTAAAATGCTGACCCCTTCCCCTACTGAATTTACTGATGAATATAATAAGTGGCTAAGCAGTATCCCTCAGTATATCAAAGGACTGGTATTTATTATTAAGAGATTCTACAGGGAAGAATGGGACGATAACTGGAAAGATTATTTCAGCGTTGATATCGTTAACGGCAATCCCGGCAACGAATTAAAATACAACAACCGTAAACTTGTCGCAACTTACTTAAGGGTCGGTCTGCAGAAGGATAAATCATGGCGCACATTTAAACTGAGACAGGATTTTATTGCAGCCGATAAGATACAGATTGAGGATGATATTACAGCCTCTACTGTTGTCCCCGGAGATATGTTGAAAGGCCTTAATTCTGAATATACAAACCCAAGCGTTAAGTTCATATCTAACTGTGAATACCGCTTCTTCCAGAGACCTGATGAAGCTATCTACAGAGGCTACGATAAACAGGCTGAAGCTGATATAGCTTCTCCTAATACGTTTATTTCAAACTTCGAACCTCTGACTGTTGATGATGCTAAAAACCTGGTCCAGGATGCAATCGGATTTGATAAGTTTACAGACCCTATGAAACAGTTTATAAGCAGTATAGCTTTAAGACAGGACTGCTCTTACTTTGTTTCATCTGCACACCCCAGGATGATTGACGGCAAACCTTCAAAAAATATGCGCTACCTGCAGAACAGACCTGATATTGTTAATCCAAGGGATAAATACATTGCCGAAATGGGAATGCGTTTGTTCAGAAAAATCCCTATGGATAAACCGGTTTACTATCCTGTAAATGCCGTTCTGCCCGGAAGAAGAAACAATCCGCCAGACCAGCAGGCTAATATAAGATCACTGGCTGTCTACAATCCTATTCATTATCAGGAACTGCCGGAATTGTTTATGGATTTCGCATGCAGCCTTACTGGTAAATCTCCTTCTACAACAGGTGCC
>JBLNEL010000141.1:0-4536 GCA_050262615.1 Bacillota bacterium | reverse complement strand
TTTCACTATTGGTCACCGATATTAAAATATTGTGATATAAAGCTAAATTCAATTAGTTTGTAACCCGGAATTCTGGTATTTTTATGCCTGGAATTTGCTTCATACAGTTGAGTTTTGCTCATAGCTATTTAATCAGTTCGATATTTTTATTCTTGTTGCGGCAATATTATAACTTCGCATAGTAACCTGGCAGTGACTTAGCCGTAACAATGCCAAACATACGAAAATATTTAAACCCTGCGCATAGAGGAGAAATGACTATGGAAAATCATAAGGTATTTGCGATGAAATTTGCGAATTTATATCCGCTATACATCGGGAAAGCCGAACGCAAAAATCGGACAAAAGAAGAAGTTGATCAGATCATTTGCTGGCTGACTGGTTATGACCTTGCCGGATTAGAAGATCAAATAGAACAAGGAAATAATTTAGAAACTTTTTTTTCACAGGCACCAGTCCTGAATCCTAAAAGTTCACTTATTAAAGGCATAGTATGTGGTGTTCGTGTAGAAGAAATAGAAGATCCGTTAATGCAAAAAATACGCTATTTAGACAAACTCATTGATGAGCTCGCAAAAGGAAAAGCAATAGAGAAAATTCTTTGTAAGTAAATCTAAATACACCAACTTCTTTCCTCCTCTTTAAGAACGGCAGCTGCTTTTTGCACTATCGATCAGCAGTCCTGCAGGTACAATCAGAAAAAAAGAAGATCGTTATAGAATAATAAGGATGATGAAGAAAGCTCGCTTTAGAATCATTTTAAAATTGAGTAAATTGGCATGACCAAAGTTTTGGACAGGGACAACTTAATAATATTAAGACTCAGGAAAATGGAACAGCCTGGGCAACTCCCCTTAAGGTAAGAAAGGAAAATATGGATTATAAAAACGTAATTGCAACAATAAACATAGTAACTGTGCTTCTTTTAGTCCTGATCTGGCTAGGCCTCGCCGCGTTTTTTATGCTTAAGAAAAAGAAGGATCTGGTCTATGTGCTGTTCTTTACAATATTCTACATCTACCTGTACAAGGTTTTTGACTATACCCTTTTCCAATTTCAATCGCTGCTCCTTCTAAAGCATTTTATGCCGGACTTAATGGTAAATGGACTGAGCGCTGGGAAAAGCGTGAATCTTATTCCGCTGGCTATACTTACACCTGGGGATGTGAAAACCTCGCTACTTAACGTTCTGCTTATGATTCCGTTCGGCTTTGGACTTCCGTTCATTACGGATTTCCGCATGAAAAGAGTAGTCGTCTCTGGAGCTCTCTTTAGCATTATTATCGAGTTTCTGCAGCTGATAACAGGACTATTGGCAAATACAACATTCCGTATTGCTGACATCAATGACCTGATATTCAATACGTCCGGTGCCGCAATAGGTTACCTGCTGTTTGCCGAATTCGTACGCATGTATTGCCGCACTTCCCGCAATTTGAAGATAAGTGAGATTCCGATCCTTAGGTATATTGCCGAAAGGCCGCAGTTGGATAAATAAGAAATAACTAATTAGGACTTTTATAATGAATTCAAATGAAGTAAAGATCAAGACTGATAGTTTAGAAATTTGTGCAGAAAGCTTTGGGAATAAGGAAAATCCGGCCATTCTTTTAATTATGGGTGCAGCCGCTTCTATGATCTGGTGGGATGAGGAATTCTGCCAAAGGCTTGCCGGAAAAGGACGGTTTGTCATAAGGTTTGATAACCGTGACACTGGCCGCTCCACATTCTATGAACCGGGAAATCCCGGATACAATGTTGAAGATATGGTTGATGATGAATTCAGGGTGCTTGATTATTATAATATTAAGAAAGCTGATTTTGCAGGAATGTCCTTAGGTGGTATGATTGCGCAGCTCGCTGCTCTTAGGGCTCCTGAAAGAGTTTCATCAATTACCCTGATCTCCTCTGGTGTGTGGGACAAAAGAGATGATCTGCCGCAGATAGACAAAAGAATATTAGACTATCACTCCTCAGTAGCAGCTGCAGTCAACTGGTCTGACGAGCAATCTGTTATTAAATATATGGCCGAGGGCTGGCGCCTGCTTAATGGTTCAAAACATCCTTTTGATGAAGCAAGGGCTTACAGACTGGCAGATAAAGAAATGAAACGTGCAGGAAATCTCTTAAGTATGTTCAACCATTCTTTCTTAAAAGGCGGAGAAGCTTTTTACGGCAGAGCAAAAGAGATAAAGGTTCCTGCACTTATAATTCATGGAACGGAAGACCCTGTTCTTCCTTTTCAGCATGCAGAGGCTCTGGAAAAATCAATTCCGGGGGCCAAATTATTTGCTCTGGAGGGCGTCGGTCATGAGATCCCATATGCTGAATGGGATAGAATTATTGAGGCTATAATAGCTCATACCAGCCAGTAAATATTAGCGATAAGGAGGCCTAAAGCCTCCTTATCGCGATCTGGTCACTGCTATTGAACTTTTTGCGGAAATAAGCTGAATTCGAAAGCTGCAACTGGGCTTAGGCTAAAAATAACATAATTACAGAGCATATATATATATATATATATTACAAATCTTTAACACTCCAGATGAAGATAATAAATTGTATGCTTTAGAATAATGCTGAATTTATTAAATTTAGACTGTCGGGAATTTCTTGTCAGTGTTTCTTACCTACAGCACCTTTGGTTTGGCTGCTGAGGACCGATGGCCAGCGCCAGATAAACCGGTAAGAAAAATTTTCCCCCGTTTTTCCTTAGACTGGAATTTTCATGCTATATTACTTTATAAGAAGTATCATTTTGAGGACCTAAGTAATGAAACGATTATCACTACCAATTTTATTGTTTTTATTCTGGGTAATTTATCTAGAAAACAGTAATGCTCAATGGGTTCAGACTAAAAGACCAATGGAAGATTCCTCTTCTTTCAAAATTTATTCCTTACTGGCAGCAGATTCTAATTTATACATGGGAGCAAACAATAGCCTGTATATTTCTACAGATAAGGGGGAAAGCTGGAATAAAACCGGATATAACCAAACCAATCCTGCAAGGGCTCTTGCAGTAAAAGGCAAGGATATATTTACAGCAACAGGCAGCAATGGAGTTTATTTATCACATGATTCCGGTATTAGCTGGAACACTTCAAACGGCGGCTTAAAAGATTTAAGTGTAAGTGAACTAGTAGCGAGCGGGGAAAATGTTGTGGGGATTAATTATTCCGGAGTTATACTTTCCAAAGACAATGGCCTGAGCTGGTCTATAGTCATGGAAAGGGGATATTTTTCATATGGAATGCTTACTGCAGGCAACAGGTATGTATATTTAAAAGATTATAGCTCTGGTCATAGTGGGAACCAAGTTTCAAAATCCTACAATAATGGAGCAAACTGGTATACTGTTTTCTCGGCTGCATATAGCGGCGGTTTTGACGCTGTAACAGCAATTGGTGAACTTAACAGCTATATATTTTTAGGAATTTCAAATTATATAAGTGGCGAAACGTGGAATGACATAAGGCGTTCAACCGATGATGGTAAGAGCTGGTCTATAGTCAAAAAAGATCTTTTAATTAATGAACAGATAAAAACGTTTGCTGCTTTTAACACAACTGTCTTTGCAGGAACAAACATTGCAGTATATGCTTCAACAGACTACGGCACTACCTGGAATGATATAAGCGGAGAACTGAAGGGGCAGGACATTGAGGCACTTGTTTTGAATAATAAATATCTGTTTGCAAGAACAAATAGCAATACTATCTGGAAAAGAGAAATATCTGAGTTTCTGACAGACGTTGAAGAAGGACGGAATAATCTTCCTGAAGGTTATTTACTGTTGCAGAATTATCCTAATCCTTTTAACCCCTCAACTACAATAAGCTACAGCCTGCCTTTTAACAGCAATGTAAAATTAACAGTCTACAATTCCTTAGGCGAAAAGGTAAAAGAACTAATAGATGGATTCCAGAAAAAAGGACTTACAAGTGTAAACTTTGATGCGTCAAATCTTCCTTCGGGAGTTTATTATTACTCAATTTGGGCATCGGCAACAGAAGGTTTCAGCAAAGAGTTCCATGAAGTAAAGAAAGCAGTTCTTATAAAATAATATTATATCTGCATCAGTAAAATATATTTTGCAGAACAAACTGACATACAATTTTCTTACATTAGGAGCACACTGCACATTCAGATATAAGGCTGAAATAGAATATATTCGCGCAGGCAAGGTTTTGCATAAGGGTCGTTATATCATTCCTATTTTTATGAGTTTGTTTCGTATTTATTAACTTTGTTTCGGGTGAAATTCCTTTTAGATAAACCTATTTTACAGCGATCACGAGCATTTCAAAATCGTTGACAGTAAGCAGGTCGCTTCTTGAAAATGCTCCAAGCTTTGCCCCGTATATATCAATGCTCTTAAAGCCTATTGACTTAAGCAGCCATGTAATTTCACTTGGGATATAATATCTCTCGCTACAGATGAGTTCCTTTTTGTTGCCATTGTCATCTTCCACAGTTGTAATGTTGTGGTCACGGAAAGTCATAAAATCAAAAGTGTTCTTTCTGTAGACGGCA
>JBLNEL010000140.1:0-8576 GCA_050262615.1 Bacillota bacterium | reverse complement strand
TTTCAATTAGATCAGAATGCAATATATTAAGCTCCATCTGATTTATAACCAGAGGCTGATCAACATATTTTTTCAATAGGTCAATTTGGATGCCTGAGTGATTACTTACACCAAAATATCTTACCTTACCATTTTCTTTTAGTTCATTGAAAGCTTTTGCCACTTCTTCAGGTTCAATCAAAGGATCAGGGCGATGGAGCAGCAGGATATCCAGGTAATCAGTCTTAAGTCTTTTTAAACTATTATTAACCGAATTTATAATATGAGAGTAACTGAAATCATACCTTTGCGGGTCACTTTCATTTGGCACTCCCTTAAAGCGTATTCCGCATTTACTTTGGACAAATATTTTTTGTCTTAGTGCCGGGGATTCATCCCATATATAAGAAAAGACTTCTTCGGATTTACTCATTGTGTAAATATCGGCATGATCAAAAAAGTTAATGCCCTGATCAAGAGCGGTACGTATAGTTTTAAGTGCTTCAGTAATAGTATGTTCCTGCAGAGGGTTATAATCCCAGCTGCCGCCTAAGGTCATGCATCCGAAAGCAATCTGCGACAAGTTCAGGTCCGTATTTGCAATGTGGATTGTTTTCATTTTGTTCCCTTGTTTTATTAATTCAAGAATATAAAAGTCTTTTACTGATGCCGGGCAAAACGTAAATCTTTTGTTTGATTGCCTAAACAAAATTTTATATCTTGCGGCGTTAAATTTCCTTAACAATAATATATAATTTTAGTATTTAATATTTAATATTAAATGTATTTAGAAAACAGAATTCTTAATAAAATAAATAAAATTCTGCTGATTGCATTTTTTCTGCAATTAAGTGCAAACCTTTATTCTCAGCAATATACCCTAAAAAGCTATAATGTAGATATAAATGTTCCCGGGCTTACTGTGCTCTATGGTTTTCAGGACAGGGGAGGCTTCCTGTGGTTTGGTACAAAGGGTGGAGTTTATAAATTCGATGGTAAAAAATTTACAAAGTTTCCCTTAGCACCTGGTTCCAAAGGCAATATTTCAGTTCACTATATAATGCAGGATTCGAAGGGTAATTATTGGTTTGCAACTTCAGACGGAATACAGAAATTTGACGGTAAATCAATTACTCAATATAGCACATTCAATATGAAACCTATCAAAGGTATTAAAAAGATTATTGAAGATGATCAAGGTTTTATATGGTTTTTAGGCCATCATGTAATTTTCAAGATGGAAAAAAATCTATTAGTTGATTTTACTCAACGGATTGGATCAGCTGATGAGTTTTTTGTTGATATCATTAAAGAGGAAAACAATTCATTACTGTTTTTTAGTTACGAGTCAGTGAAAAGATTGACACAACGGGGAATAACTTCAGCCGAAAGGTACAAGAAAATTCCAAGAAAGCAGTTATCCGCTGTGCTTATTGACTCCAGAGGTTCAATCTGGGTTGGTGATAACAGAGGGAAATTGTGGATATATAATAAGGCCCTGGGGGTTAAGAGTTTATTTAATAATGCTGAAAATCACATAGTTAATTTGTTTGAAGATAAAGATGGCTGCATTTGGGTAAGCACATCAAAAGGGTTATTTAAATATGAAGGATCGAAATTAAATCCTGTAAAAACTGCAAAAGACGATTTTAAACAAATATTCCTTTATTCCTTTGAAGATAAAGAAGGAAACCAGTGGGCCTGCACGGTTGATGGGGTTATAAAGATTATGAAAGCAGAATTATCTCAGAATAATTCCTTTCAAGAAATAAAGTTAAAGAATGTAAGGGAAATTTTAGAAGATCAAAAAGGACAATTATGGTTCGGTACAAATTATGGGCTTTTTAACTACATCAATGATAAATTGACCAAGTATCCTCTTCCTTCAGATCCCAAGGTGAACAGAATAAATAGTATTCTCCAAAGTGCAGACGAGACAATATGGATAGCTACAGATGGCGGCTTAATAAAGCTAAAAGATGGGGTAAGAAAAGTTTATACTACAAAGGATGGATTAAGAGCTGAGAATGTATATTCAATGCTTGAGGACAGGCATGGACGATTATGGTTTAGGAACGGCATGCATCTTGGAAAGTTTGATGGCGCAAAGTTCAGTTTTACATGTAAAGAAAATGAACTTAATCACTTTGTAAGATTATTTGAAAATCGGAATCATGAAGTTCTGTTAGGTGATGAAATCGGGTATAAAACCGAATCAGGTCAAACTGTTTTAAGTTTTGATAAATTGCAAAACATCAAAAACAATATCGAGGGAACGGGATGTATAGTAAAATGTGATAATAAAGGTGCTTATTGGATTGGAATAAATGATAAAGGATTTGGCAGAATTTCAAAAAACGGTGGGGTAGATGAACTCATAACAGCTTATGACGGTTTGGTTGATGGATTGATCCTGACGATGATGTTTGACAGCAATGGATACTTATGGATTGGCACTCAGAAGGGGTTAAGCAGATTTGATGCAGAGAATTATAATAAAACAGGAAAGAAGGTTTTTGAAAACTATAAAAAATCTGAAAGCGGGCAAACTATTAGTGTACTTTCTTTATATGAGGATAAGCAGGGAAATGTCTGGGTGGGTACTAAGGAAGAGCTTCTTATATTTAGTTCAGGAGGACTAAAAAAGGGAATTACGCCGGTTCCTCCTGCAATCTATTTTACAAAGATAAGACTATTTCTTGATAAATTTGATTACAGGAGTTATTCAAAGAAAATTGACAAAAGCGGTTTACCCATAGATCTGACTTTACCATATGACAAAAACTATCTTTCATTTGATTTTATCGGTCTGGATCTTACAAATCCCGATGATGTGGAATACAGGTATAAGCTAAGCGGATTTGACAGTACCTGGTCTCCAATTGTCAGGTATAATGAAGTAACATTTACTAATTTGCCTCCGGGGAAATATAAGTTTGAGGTCATTGCCAGAAACAAAAATGGGGTATGGAGTGAAAAACCGGCAACTTTGTATTTTGTAATTACTCCGCCATTCTGGAAAACCTGGTGGTTCTATCTTATATGTTTTATTATCGGAGCCTCAAGTATATATGGCTACATAAGAGTAAGAACTAACAATCTTGAAAAACAGAAAGAAGTTCTGGAAAAGACTGTAGAGCTTAGAACAAAAGAGCTTCAGGAAGAAAAAGCTAAAGTAGAAGAAGTAAACCGTGAGCTTGAAAAGAGCAGGTATCAGCTTGCAAAGATAAATGATCTACAGGCTAAGTGGCTAGATGATCTAAGCGAATCAGAAAAACAGCTTATTGAAAGCAACACTAACAAAGATAAGTTGTTTTCACTTATCTCTCATGATCTAAGGAGTCCTTTCAGGTCATTACTTCTTTATTCAGAGTTGATGCTTGGCAAGATTGATTCTTTAACTGTCAAAGAGATCAAGCAGTATACAGAAGATGTTCACAAATATGCAGAAAACATTTACAGGCTGGTAGAAGATCTTCTTGAATGGTCAAGAATGCAGATCGGGCGAATGGAGTTTGAACCTAAAAGTTTTAATATATCGGCGCCTGTTGATAAAACCTTTGAAATGCTTAAAGGCAATGCTGAGAAAAAGAACATAAATCTGGTAAATTATGTAGAGAATCCGATAGAAGTATATGCAGATGAAAATATGATCAAATCTGTTCTCAACAATCTTATCTCGAATGCGATTAAGTTTACAAACTGGAATGGAAGAGTAAAAGTCACTTCCGAAAAAGAAAACGGGCATGTTATTGTTTCTGTAAGTGATAATGGGATTGGGATGACAAGTGAAGAGATTTCCAAGCTATTCAGAATTGAGAAACATTTTCACAAGACAGGGACAGCAAATGAAAAAGGAACTGGTATGGGGCTGATACTGTGCAAAGAACTGATTGAAAAAAATGGCGGATCAATTTATGTTGATAGTACTATCGGAAAAGGGAGCACATTTAGATTTACAATACCGACGGCAAAAGAAGCTACAAATGCAGAAAAAGAGGAGAACATAGAAAAAGCAGAGATCTGAGATAGCATTTGATTTTCTTCCCAGGCATGTTATTTTATTTAATATAATGCATCAAGAAAATTATTTTGAGGATTTTTATGAAATCGACTATATTGTTTCAGATTGAGCCGGACCCTTCTATTCCTGAGCCAAATATTCCACAGCCTGGTCCAGAGCCTCTGCCGACTCCGGAGCCTCTGCCACCGGGTACAGTTCCTGATCCATTACCAGGTCCCGTCCCAGAGCCAAATCCCACACCTCCGGACGAGCCTGTACCAAGTCCAAGTTAAATAAGCGCATACAGACGGCCTATTTTATGGTTAATTGAGAAACACCGATTAAAAATTTCACAGAAAGAGGGTTCAGATGAGTGAGAAGATAAAGAAGTCAGATGAAGAATGGAAACAGATACTTACAGAGGAGCAGTTTTATGTAGCGAGGAAAAAGGGGACAGAAAGGGCATTTACAGGAAAATACAACGAAAATAAAGAAAAAGGAATTTATAAATGTGTTTGCTGCGGCGCAGAGCTTTTTACTTCAGATACAAAGTTTGAATCCGGCTCAGGCTGGCCAAGTTTTTATGCCCCGCTTTCTGAAAAAAACATTGAAATAAAAAGAGATTTCTCACACAATATGATCAGAGAGGAAGTGCTCTGCAGCAAGTGTGATGCTCACTTAGGGCACGTCTTTGAAGACGGACCCGCACCGACGCATAAAAGATACTGCATAAATTCAGCTTCACTTGATTTTGATAAGAAATAATAAGTTTATCATAAGCAATTACCCCATATCACATTTCGAAAAAAAGTAAGGGCGGAAGAAAGAATTCCGCTCTTAATTATACTGTTAATACTTCTTGACCAAATTAATGCAGGACATCTATTAAGTTCTAATTTATTAATCCGACAATCAATTTGATATATTAAGTCCGCAGGTTTATAAAATGAAGTAATTAATCGCTTTAACTGTGTAAAAATTTGGCTTTTTTGAATCATTTAATTATAATTGGGCTTAAAATCTGGGGCTTGCTGTTTCTTTTTATCACAGCTAATCCTTTAACATAAATAAAAACATGAAATATCAGAATTATACAAAAGCTGAACTCATTGAGAGGCTTAACTTACTGGAAAATGAGCTAAATTCATTTCAAATTAAGGATTCCGCAGGAATACAATCTTCTGTTAATGAAAAGAGTGAAGATATTTCTACTGGTTCATCAAAAGAATATGAAAATGATATACTTCAGCAGCAGGAACTATACAAGAAGCTAATAAGTGCTTATCCCGATGCTATTGTACATGCCGACATTTTAGGGAATCTTACTTATATTTCTTCGAAATCTATTAAGTTGTTTGGATATGAAAGTGAAGGGGACCTGCTTGGGCGTAATCTGTTTGAATTTGTTGCCCAGGATCTCAGGAAAAATGCAGTAAATAACTTCAGGCAGGCATATGCAGGCAAAAAATTCACAAACAGTTTATATAAGCTGCAAAGAAAAGACGGGACTATTTTCTGGGGAGAAATAAATTCTGCTATTGTACAGGATTTTGAAGGAAATCCAAGAAGTATAATTATCACTATAAGAGATGTTTCTGAGCGTGTAAACTTTGAAAAAATAAAGAATGCGCTTTACAGGATTTCTGAGGCAGTAAATACAACCGGTGATCTGCATAACCTATACAGGTCAATACATGAAATTGTGCGGGAACTGATGCCGGCAGATAACTTTTATATAGCATTATTTGATCCTGTACTAAACATACTAAGCTTTCCATACTTTGTAGACAAATATGATCAAATGCCTGAGCCGCGCGGATTGAAAAAAGGGCTTACAGAATATGTTCTTAAGAGCGGTAGGGATTTGCTCGTTGATGAAAAAGCAGATCTGGCTCTCAGGGAATCTGGTGAAATTGAGATGCTAGGCGAGCCAACAAAGATCTGGCTAGGAGTTGCATTAAAGCTTTTCGGAAGAACAATAGGTGTAATGGTAGTGCAGGATTATGAAAACGAAAACGCATACGGTGAGCAGGAAAAGCAGTTATTGATATTTGTCTCTGAGCAGATAGCTACAGCGATAGATAAAAAACGACAGGAAGAGGAGTTGTTCAGATTTACTGAGGAACTTCAGATAAGCCGAGATATGCTCGAGGAAAGGGCTTCGGAATTTGCAAGGTTAAATGAATTGCTGGCTGATTCTGAACGTGAGCTTCAGGAGTTAAATGCATCGAAAGACAAGTTTTTCTCAATTTTAGCGCATGACCTGCGCAGTCCTTTCAATGGGCTTTTGGGATTTTCAAATATATTAGTTGAAGATCTTGATAGTCTTTCAAAAGAAGAGATCAAGAATTTTGCTATACAGATCCAGGGATCTGCAAAGAATCTATTTAATTTAATTGAGAATCTGCTGCAGTGGTCGAGAATACAGAGCGGGAAATTGCAGTGCCAGCCTATCAGGCTGGATATTAACGATGTTGTAAATGACGTCATTTCAGTACTTACAGGTAATGCTATTAGAAAGAACATAACATTAAGAAACGAAATGAAGCCCTTTTCATATGCATATGCTGATCAGAACATGATCTATTCAACCATTCAAAATTTAGTTGCGAACGCCATTAAATTTACCGGAAACGGCGGTGAAGTAAAGATATTATCTGAAGAAATAAACGACAGTTTAAAAGTTACGGTTGCAGATACAGGTATTGGAATAAAATCATCAGATATGGATAAATTATTCCGGATAGATGTACAGCATTCTACAATGGGTACTGCTAAAGAAAAAGGAACAGGGCTGGGTCTTATACTCTGTAAAGAACTAATAGAAAAACAGGGCGGGACTATTAATGTAGAAAGTGAAGAAGGCAAGGGAACTTCTTTCAGTTTTACATTACCACTTTCAAAAAAAATCGAGTTAGCGGATCAGGTATACTAGATATATAAGACGAGTGTTATTTATTAATTTGAAACAGAATTGAATGAACTTTAAAGAAAATATCAATGATAATCAAAAGACAAAAGAAGAGCTGATTGAGGAATTAGTTTCTTTAAGAAGTGTCGTTAAGCAATATAAAAGTTCTGATTATAGAGAGCCAGTTCAGGGATGCGGGATCCCTGAACTGGCTTATTATCAACTGGTAGAATTTGCAAATGATGCAATATTTATTGCCGAAGGTGAAAGCGGCCTTCTGATTTATGCAAATAAACAAGCCCAGGATCTTACCGGATATTCGCTTGAAGAAATAAGGGGAAAATATCAATATGAGCTACATCCCATTGATCAGGCTGAGAAGTATAAAAATGCATTTCAGAATAGCAGAGAGCAGGGTAAGGCAATATTTGATAATATGTTCATTACAAATAAAAAAGGGGATGAGATACCGGTAGAGATCAGTGCTAATTATATTAACATAAATGGCAAATCGCTTATTCAGGGGATCTTCAGGGATCTGACAGAGCGCAAAAAGAATGAAGAATCTTTAATTAAAAATGAAAAAAGGTACAGGTCAGTTTTTCATAATTCACCATTGGGGATCTTCCATTTTGACAATAATGGTGTTATTATTGATTGCAATGAGAAATTTGTTGAAATAATCGGCTCTTCCAGACAAGCTTTGATTGGTTTCAATATGATTGACAATCTGAAGAACGTGTCGTTGAGGAAAAAAATAGAAGGCACACTTAGTAACCATGATGAATATTATGAAGGGGAGTACACTTCTGTTACAGGGAAAAAAGCCACATATGTCAGAGTATTTTTAAAAAGCATTGTGATAGATTCTAAATTATATGGTGGTACAGGTTTAGTTGAAGATATCAGTGAACAGAGAAGTGCCAAATCAGCCTTAATAGAATCCGAGAGGAATTATCGCGAATTATTTGACAGTGCAAATGATGCTATAGTGATCTTTGAACCTTGTGAAGAAATCATTTTGGAAGTAAATAAAAGAGCTTGTACTATGTATGGTTTCAGCAGGGAGGAGCTGCTGGGGACCAGTCTGAAAAAACTTACAAAAGATATTGCCAAAGGTGAAGAGCGGATTCAGAAGATACTGAAAGAAAAAAGCGTCGAAGGCTATGAAACAGTACACTTTGATAAGGAAAGCAGGGAGCTGCATTTACTGTCAAATGCAAGTATAATAAGATATAAAGGTGTAGACGCTATTTTAAGTATTGGAAGAGATATAAGTGAAAGAAAACGTACAGAATCATTTATTTTAATGCTTGCGCAGGCGCTAAGGTCGACCAGTGAATGTGTTTCAATCACAGATATGAATGATAAGCTTCTATTTGCAAATGCAGCATTTCTTCAGACATACGGCTATAATGAAGAAGAGCTATATGGAAAGAATATGAGTATTCTGCGCTCTCCGAATAATTTACCAGAGGTTGTTGCGGAAATCCTGCCTGCGACTTTAGCCGGCGGATGGAAAGGAGAAATCCTCAACAGGCGAAAAGATGGTACTGAATTCCCGATCTATTTATCAACGAGTGTAGTAGTAAGTGATCAGGGAACTCCTATAGCTTTAATTGGAGTTGCAGAAGATATATCAGAAAGGAAAAGAATTGAAGCACAGCTTCGTAAACTTTCATT
>JBLNEL010000139.1:0-2867 GCA_050262615.1 Bacillota bacterium | reverse complement strand
TGGAACTCTGTTTGGGACACCTGTAATAAATCAGCCTGAAGTTGCTATTCTTGGGGTTGGAACAGTCATAAAGAAACCGGTGGTTGTTGAAGCAGACGGAAGCGAAATGATTGCCATCCGCCCGATGATGTATCTTTCTTTAAGCCATGATCACCGGCTTATTGATGGAATGCTGGGGGGAAGATTCCTAAAAACCATGAAAGATACTTTAGAGAATTTTGATTCTCAGGATATCTAGTTTTTTTGTTCAGGAATTTTCGCTAAATTAAAGAGCTCAAAATTTTACATCAATAAAAGTTTTAATTTTGATGTAAAACAGTTGAAATCTATATCAAAGCGGCGTTTTCGCCGTTTTGTGCTTAAAAAGGGAAAGGTCAGGAATTTTGTGATAAATTCATATCAAAGACAGTTTAAAGAAGCCGCAGAAAAAGATAAAGAGCAATTGGGTAAAAGACCGGATTGGCTTAAGGTAAAACTGCCCATTGGGCAGAATTACTCTGATGTTTATCAGCTAATGCGCCAGTCAAAGCTTCACACTGTTTGTGAAGAAGCAAAATGCCCGAACATGGGGGAATGCTGGAACAGCCGGACAGCTACTTTTATGATCCTTGGAGACACATGCACCAGGAGCTGTGGATTTTGCAATGTTAAGACAGGCATGCCTAATGCATTGGATTTGGAAGAGCCTGAAAGAGTTGTTGAAGCAGTCGAAAAGCTGAAATTAAGGCATGTGGTCATTACATCTGTTAACAGGGATGAGCTTAAAGATGGCGGTTCGTCCATATTTGCTGAGACAATAAGGCTGATCAGACAGAGAATGCCTGAATGCACTGTTGAGATCTTAATACCGGACTTTAAAGGGTCTGAGGAAGCATTCAATATTATATTAGGCAATCCTCCTGATATCCTTAATCATAATCTGGAGACAGTTCCAAGACTTTATCATGTGGTAAGACCGCAGGCTAAATATGAAAGAAGTCTGAGTCTTATTAAATGGTTCAAAGGAAAAGGCCTCAGAACAAAAAGCGGAATTATGGTAGGTATCGGAGAAAAACCTGAAGAAGTACTGGAACTGATGAGAGATCTTAGAACCTTTGGCTGTGATATTTTGACAATCGGTCAGTATCTTCAGCCGACGAAAATACATCTTCCGGTTGACCGATATGTAACGCTGGAAGAATTTAAGATGTATAAAACAGAAGGCATAAAGATGGGATTTTCTGCTGTGGAATCTGCTCCATTAGTAAGGAGTTCATATCATGCTGATAAACATGCAAGAGATCAATTTGAAATTGAATAAAGTGAAGCTGAACAAAATGAAGCTAAACACAATTAATAACTCTGTATTAGTAAACCTAATCGAAATTATTATTAATTAAACCAGACTGAAGGTTACTTGGTTAGAGAGTAACCTTTTTTGTTTTAAACCACAAAACGGGGTATCCAATGGCTAAAGTTAAAGGAGATATCCAAATTGATATTGAAAAATGCAAAGGATGTGAACTCTGTGCAGTTGCCTGCCCGCAGGACTCACTAGAACTTTCGCGAAAGATCAATTCAAAGGGATATCACTACATTGTTAGAATCGAAGACAATTGTACTGGATGTACAAATTGTGCTCTGGTTTGTCCTGAGGGGATTATTAAGGTTTACAGAAAAACCTTAAATAAGAAAGAGCCGGTAGCAACTATAACAAATGTAACCAACGACATAACACTAACGGTGAAACCATGAAAGAATTAAGATTAATGAAAGGTAATGAAGCATTAGCAGAAGCTGCTATCCGCAGCGGATGCGATGCCTATTTCGGATATCCAATTACACCACAATCCGAAGTTCTGGAATATTTAAGCAATGAAGCATATCAAAGGACAGGAATGGTAGTCCTTCAGGCTGAAAGCGAAGTAGCATCAATTAACATGGTATATGGAGCAGCAGGTGCAGGTAAAAGAGTTATGACCTCATCCTCAAGTCCTGGAATGAGTCTGATGCAGGAGGGTATTTCTTACATTGCATGTGCAGAGCTTCCATGTCTGTTAGTAAATGTAGTCAGAGGCGGCCCGGGATTAGGAACAATTCAGCCTTCACAGGGAGATTACTTTCAGGCTGTTAAGGGCGGGGGACATGGTGACTATAAAATGATAGTCCTGGCTCCTTCTACAGTGCAGGAAATGGTGGATTTTGTGCGTTTGGGATTTGATCTGGCATTTAAATGGAGAAATCCTATAATGATACTTGCCGACGGAGCTTTAGGCCAGATGATGGAAAAAGTTGAGTTATTTGAACAGCAGGCAAGAAAGACAAACATTGAACCCTGGGCAACGGTTGGAAAACCAAAAGACAGGGAAAGAAATGTAATTACTTCACTTCATATACAGCCTGATAAGATGGAAGAGATAAATCTGCATTTACAGGCAAAATATAAAGCAATGGAGAAGGAAGAAACCCGTTATGAGATGATTGATTGTGAGGATGCAGAGATCATTTTGACCGGTTTCGGCCTTGTTGCAAGAATCTGTCAGAAAGCTGCACAGCTTGCAAGAGAAAAAGGAATTAAAGTCGGTGTATTCAGACCAAAGACATTATTCCCATTCCCTTATGAAGCATTAAACAGCCTTGCTGCTAAAAAATCTGTTAAAGGATTTCTGGATGTTGAAATGAATGCCGGACAAATGGTAGAAGATGTAAGATTGGCCGTTAACGGTCAGAAGAAGGTTGAGTTTCACGGAAGAATGGGTGGAGTAGTTCCATCACCGGAAGAAATTCTGGGAAAAATTGAAGAATTATTTGTCGGAGAAGCAGTATGAACGAGAAATTAATGCTCGAGGAAGACAAAAGAGCACAGGAAATCAGTGATGCTGAAGATA
>JBLNEL010000138.1:0-7147 GCA_050262615.1 Bacillota bacterium | reverse complement strand
AGAAGGTTTAGCTTATAAAATAGATGAAGGCGGCGGCGCTTTCTATGGTCCTAAGATAGACATTAAGATTAAAGATGCCCTCAACCGCGAGTGGCAGATGAGCACAATTCAGTTCGATTTTAACGAGCCTGAACGTTTCGGTATGACATACATCGGCGAAGATGGAAAAGAGCATCGTCCGTTTATGATCCACCGTGCGCTGCTGGGTTCAATTGAAAGGTTCATGGGAGTACTTATTGAGCATTACGGCGGTGCATTCCCGATGTGGCTAGCTCCGCAGCAGGTAGCTGTTCTGCCAATCAGTCAGAATTTCCATGAATATGCTGAAAAAGTTGTAAATGAACTGAAGAAATATGATATTAGAGTAGAATTAGACAGACGCAACGAAAAGATTGGATATAAGATCAGGGACTGGGAAACCAAAAAAGTACCTTACATGCTAGTTGTCGGCGAAAAAGAAATGCAGTCAGATTCAGTTTCAGTCAGACAGCATAAAAAAGGCGATATTGGTACAATGACACTTCAGGACTTTAGGACAAGAGCCCTTGAAGAAATAAATAATAAAACGCATTAAAAACAATTAAAGAGGCTGAACATCTCGCAAAAAACTTTAAAACACCGCGTTAATGAGGAAATAAGGATCCCGAAGGTCAGATTAATTGATGCTGACGGGACAGCACACGGAATTGTTAATACCCGTGATGCCCTGAGAATGGCTCAGGATAAAGGAGTTGATCTCGTGGAAATAGCTCCGCAAGCCGATCCTCCTGTATGCAAAATGGTTGATTACGGTAAGTTTGTTTACGAGATCCAGAAGAAGGAAAAGACGCAGAAGAAAAATCAGGTCGTATCTGTACTAAAGGAGATCCGTCTTCACCCAAATACAGACACACACGATTTTGAATTCAAGGTCCGCCATGCGCGCAATTTCGTAGAAGAGGGTAATAAGGTTAAAGTATCTGTTATCTTCAAAGGACGCGAGTTAGCATATACTGAGCATGGTGAAAAACTTCTTAAGAATTTTATTGAAAAGATGCAGGATGTGGCCAAGCCTGAATTCGATATTAAATTCGAAGGCAAGGCAATGAACGTTATTCTGGTTCCCTTGAAAGTGAAATCAAAAAAGAAAAATCAATAAATAGAAAACAGGTATAAGCGCTATGCCAAAAATGAAAAGTAACCGCGGTGCAGCTAAGACATTTAAGAAAACTGGCAGCGGAAAGATCAAAAGACACAAAGCTTTTAAAAGTCACATTCTGACTTCCAAATCTCGTAAGAGAAAACGTAATCTCAGGCATTCAGTAGTTGCAACTGCTGCTGACGAAAAACGTATTAAAATAATGATTCAATAAAGAAGAAGGATAAATAAACTATGCCACGCTCGAAAAATAAAGTAGCTGCTCATAGGAGACGCAAGAAAATACTGAGTATGGCCAGAGGCTATTGGGGTTCTAGAAGCAAGGTATATACCATTGCTAAGAACCACGTTGAAAAGGGCCTTCAGCATGCTTATGGTGATAGAAAATTAAAGAAGAGAACTTACAGAAGACTTTGGATCGTCAGAATTAATGCTGCTGCCAGAATTAATGGCACCACTTATTCAAAATTGATTAATGCTCTTAATGTTAAAGGCATTAACATCAACAGAAAAGTGTTAGCAAGCATTGCAGCTGAAAATCCTGCAGCTTTTACAGAAGTTGTTAAAGTTTGTTTTAGTTAATATTTTTTAACCCTCTTAGGATTTTTATTTTCATTTTAAAATTCCCAGGGGGTTTTTTTATTTTAAACAAAAATAATTTAATTCTTAATTTCCCATGATTCAGACAATTAGCGAAACTGGTAAAAACTTCAGCAATGAGATCTCTCAGGTAGGCGATCTGAAGCAGTTAGAAGATCTGCGGCTTAAATATCTGAGCAGAAAAGGTATCATTGCTAACCTGTTCGAGGACCTGAAAAAAGTTTCTAAAGAAGAAAAGCCCGCCCTCGGCAAATCATTAAATGAACTGAGGAATTCAGTTCAGACACAATTCGACACACTAAAGGAGCAGCTTGAGACTGTCTCGCGCAATAATAAGCAGCGTGTCGATTTTACACTCCCCGGCCGCGGCCAGGAAGTGGGCAGCAAGCATATTCTTATCCAGACACTAGATGAGATAAAATCGATATTCCGCGGACTGGGGTTTTCTGTTGCCGAAGGGCCGGAACTTGAGTCTGATTATAATAACTTCGGTGCGCTCAACTTTGCTCCAGACCATCCGGCCAGGGATATGCAGGATACGTTCTTTATCAACAAGGATTTTCTTTTAAGAACGCATACTTCACCTGTACAGATACGCGTTATGAGTCAGCAGGAACCTCCTGTAAGGGTTATAATGCCTGGCAAGGTATACAGAAACGAAGCTATCAGTGCCCGCAGCTACTGCCTGTTCCACCAGGTCGAGGGGTTATGTGTAGATACTGACATTACATTTGCAGAGCTCCAGGGTACTCTTGTTTCCTTTGCGCGCCAGTTTTACGGAAGTGATCTTAAATACCGATTCAGGCCAAGCTTCTTCCCATTTACCGAGCCAAGTGCCGAGATGGATATTACCTGCTTTTTGTGCAAAGGCAAAGGCTGCAGAATGTGCAAGCATACCGGCTGGCTAGAGATACTCGGCTGCGGCATGATCGATCCTAACGTATTTAAGGCTGTCGGCTACGACCCCGAAAAATACACTGGCTATGCCTTTGGAATGGGAATAGAACGTATTGCCATTCTTAAATACGATATCCCCGATATAAGAATTTATTTTGAAAATGATTTAAGGTTCCTTAAGCAGTTCTAGCGGAGTTGAGAAATTGAAAATATCATTAAACTGGATAAAAAATTACGTTAACCTGGAAGGTATCTCAACCGAAGAGATAATCGAAAAACTTACAATCTCCGGGCTTGAAGTCGAAGATGTCGAAGACCGTGCAAAAGAATTTGAAAATTTTGTAGTCGGCTTTGTCAAGGAAAAGAAAAAACATCCGAATGCAGATAAACTATCAGTATGTACGGTAACAGACGGCACAGAGGATTTCAATGTTGTCTGCGGTGCTCCGAATGTAGATGCCGGGCAAAAGATTGCATTTGCCAAAACAGGAGCTGTTGTTCCAAACGGCGGCTTCACAATTACAAAAGCAAAGCTTCGCGGTGAAGTCTCGATGGGCATGATCTGTTCCGAAAAAGAACTCGGCATAAGCGATGATCATTCAGGCATAATGGTACTAAATCCAGAGCTTAAGGAAGGCACTCCGTTGGCCGAAGCTCTGGGGCTTAATGATGTTGTTCTCGAACTCGGCATTACTCCCAACCGTCCTGATGCGCTCTGTCATATAGGAGTTGCGCGCGATCTGGCTGCAATATTCGACAGGGAAATGACACTGCCTAAGATATCACTAAGAGAAAGTGAAGAGAATATTTCAGGTCGTGTATCAATTGAAATTCAGAATACAAAGGGCTGTCCAAGGTATACTGCCAAGGTTGTTAAGAATGTAACTGTGAAGGAATCACCTGCATGGTTAAAAAACCGTCTTATTGCCGTTGGGTTAAGGCCGATCAACAATATAGTAGACGTTACAAATTTTATTTTACACGAAACAGGTCAGCCGCTGCACGGATTTGATCTGGACAGGCTCAGCGGGCAGAAAATAGTTGTAAAAAATGCAGCTGAGGGGGAGACATTTGTTACACTGGATTCAAAAGAAAGGCGTCTTGCTTCAACCGACCTTATGATCTGCGATGCCGAACGTTCAGTTGCGGTAGCAGGTGTAATGGGCGGCGAGAATTCAGAAGTAACATCTGAGACAAAGAATATTTTAATAGAAAGCGCTTACTTCAATCCTTCAAGTGTAAGGAAGACAGCAAAATCGCTGCAGCTCTCAACAGATGCATCATACCGTTTTGAAAGAGGTACAGATCCGAACAATACGCTTTATTCAGCCGAACGCGCCGCACAGCTAATGGCAGAACTTGGCGGGGGCGAGGTGCTGCAGGGGACAATAGATGTTTACCCTGAAAAGATCATTCCTGTTAATGTTAATCTGAGATATGCAAGGATTACAAAAGTACTTGGATACGAAATTACACCGGAAAATGTAAAACGCATATTAAAAGGTCTCGGCTTTACGCTCACAAAAGAGAGTGCAGAATCAGTAGATGTGGAAGTGCCGACCTACCGACCTGATATTGAAAGGGAAGTCGATCTTATTGAAGAAGTAGCCCGTATAAACGGATACGACAAGATACCGGCAGTAGAAAAGATAGCCATTGCGCTTGAGAAGAAGACTGACGAGTCGGCATTCAAGAACACTTTGCGAGAAACAGCCAATGCATTAGGGTTTTATGAGATCATAAGCAACTCGCTTCAGCCTATGGAAACAGCCGGGATAACCGGCCGTCCGATAGCGATGCTGAATCCGCAGAGTGCTGATATGGCAGCTTTAAGGACGTCATTACTTCCCGGAGCACTTATAGCAGCTGCAAAAAATATAAACATTGGGGAAAAGAACCTAAGGCTTTTTGAAGTAGGGAATGTTTTCAACAAAATTTCAGAAGAAATTAAGACATTTGCCGATTTTTCAGAAGAAGAAAAGATCGGGTTTATAATCACTGGCAAAGCGCAATCGGCTACGTGGTATGAAAAGGAAAGAGTCTTTGACATCTATGATCTTAAAGGTTATATTAAGTCTTTCCTTGATAAGATTGGACTTGACAATGAATTAGAGGATTTATATACTCAGGTTGAAAATAAAAACTTTGATTACACAATCGCAAAAACGTACAATGGCAGTGTTGTCGGCTTTGGCGGGGCAGTAAACAGGGACGTTCTTAAAATTTTTGATATTCAGCAGGACGTTTTCGCCTTTGAATTCTCAATTGCAGGCTTATCAGCTATTCCTGTCAAAGCGCGTCGTTTTAAGGAATTGCTAAAGTATCCAAAAGTCATTCGTGACTGTGCTTTTATACTTGACAGAAGCATAACCTGTGAGCAGGTTGAAAAACTTCTTTACAAGGGGAGTTCCTCTCTCTTGAAAAAGGTAGAATTATTCGACATATTTGAGAGCGGGAATTTGGGTGATAACAAGAAAAGTATGGCCTTCTCGTTAGAGTATTACGATGAAAACCGTACGCTCAAAGACGAAGAGGTCGAAAAAGATTTTAATAAAGCTGTTGATGCTGTTAAGAAAGAATTAAATGCAGAATTCAGAGGAATTTAATTGACCGAACTTTCTAAATATGATCTCATACTTGAGGAATTAAATTCACTTGAGAGACATTTTTCGATGCTTTCGAGGCGCAATAAGGAACTAATACTCAAGGCTGAGAGTATAGAACTATTGACCAAGCAATTAGCTGCAGAGAATTCTGGACTTAACAAGAAGATAGCAGAGCTTGAGGCAAAGCTCGAAGGTGTAATTAAAGAGAACAATAGTTTACGCAGTAATGGAAATTCTCTTAATCTGAAGGATAAGGAGAGTCTTAAACTTCAGATCAACGAGCTAATTAACAAAATTGATTTTCATTTACGTTCTTAAACATATTGTTTGATGATGGAAAAGATATAAAATGGCCAAAAAGAAGCTCAAAATTAAAATATTCGATAAAGAATACGCACTCCTGGTTGAGAATGAGGAAATAGCTACAGAATTGGCACGCTATGTTGATAAAGTAATGCAGGAAACGAAAGACGAATTGCCTGATCAGACAATACAGACAATTGCAGTTATAGCTGCATTAAATATTGCGTACGATTTATTTCTGGAAAAGAACAAGTTCAGAGAGTTCAGTAATCTGGCGATCGATAAAATAAAGAAAATAAAGCTTCTGGCCAACGAATCACAATTATCTATCCCATCTTCTTAAAGATTTTAGTACCGCACTGTCAGTTTAAATTATATGAAGAACTAACTCATATCAATAGGGTCATTGACTCACGGCGCGTATTGCAGGCCTCGTCCCGATTTATCGGGAAACACCTAACGGGAGGATATGCTCCCTTTAAAGGGGTGACAGTGGAAGCAAAAAGCGTTCGGGCAATTTCCCACACTGAATTAACAGGGTTCTTCCTGTTAATTTGGGCTGGCAGATGCGGTCAGTATTTGAATGAATTCCTACTATTGGAGGTTAAATGGATCTATCTATGGATCTGGTTTATTTGGTGCCTGTGATCGCCTTTGTAGTTGTTGTTATGTTCTACCTGGGATGGTTATTCAATTCTAAAATAGGAAAGAAAAGCATTGCTTCTGCCGAATCAAGAGCAAAACAGATAATTGCCGATGCGGAGAAAGAAGCCAATAATATTAAAAGAGAAAAGCTGCTTGAAGTTAAAGATGAATGGCTGAAGAGAAAACAGGAATTTGATACGGAGATAAATCAGAAGAAACAAAAGATACAAAATTATGAAAAACAGCTTTCTATCAGGGAAGAAAACATTGATAAGAAGTATGAACTGATAATCAAGAAGGAAAAAGATACTAAACAACTTGAAAAAGAGCTTGCCGGGCAAAGGCAGACTCTTGATACAAAAGCCTGCGAATTAGACAGGCTGATATCAGAGCAGAATACACGTCTTGAGAGGACAGCAGGTCTGACCTCAGAAGATGCAAAGAAGATGCTCATGGAAAATATGATCAATCAGGCCAAGTCTGATGCAGCCGTACTAATTAAGGAAGTGCGTGATCAGGCGAAGCTTGATTCGAAGAAAGAAGCACAGAGAATAGTAATTCAGGCAATACAGCGTACTGCTGTCGACCACTCGGTTGAGACTACAGTATCTGTAGTTCAGATACAGAATGAAGAGATGAAGGGCAGGATAATCGGGCGTGAAGGGCGCAATATCCGTGCATTCGAAGCTGCCACGGGAGTGGATGTAATAGTTGATGATACTCCTGAAGCGGTAATACTTTCTGCATTTGACCAGTTCAGGCGTGAAGTTGCCAGGTTATCGTTAGAGAGATTAATTGCGGACGGCAGAATTCACCCTGCCAGGATAGAAGAGATAGTTGAAAAAGTTCGAGTTGAACTCGAAGAGGCTACTCTGCACGAAGGTGAAAGTACTTTCATTCAACTGGGTCTTCATGGCGCCCACCAGGAGATAATAAAACATGTAGGGCGTATGAAATA
>JBLNEL010000137.1:0-6555 GCA_050262615.1 Bacillota bacterium | reverse complement strand
ACAGGAAAGTAGGAGCTCATGTTGTCTATAGTGCCGAGGAAGTATTCAACCGGGCTGAGATGATAACAAAGATAGCGCCAATAACCGAGGCAGAGGCAGCGATGCTTCAGGAAGAGCAGATATTGTTTGCATTTCTTCATCTAGCGATAGGGAAAAAGAAGGTAATAGAGCAATTAATTGCCAAGAAGATAACAGCCATCGGATTTGAGCTTATAGAAAGGGATGATGATCTTCCGGTCTTGCGTTCGATGAGTGAGATTGCCGGTCAGTTATCGATTCAGGTTGGAGAAAGGTACCTTGAGAGCAAACTTGGAGTAAGCCGAGGAGTATTAATGGGGGGGATAACCGGGGTAGCGCCTGCGGCCGTAGTAATAATTGGAGCAGGGGTAGTCGGGACAAATGCAGCCCGAGCAGCCATAGGGCGAGGTGCACAGGTAATTGTATTAGATAAAGATCTTAAGAGATTAAAAAGGATTGATGATGTATTCCACAAGCGAGTAACCACAGTAGTTGCAAATCCATATACAATTTCGCGGGGAGTGAAATTTGCAGATATTCTAGTAGGTGCAGTACTATTAAAAGGGGAGAAGATCCCGCATGTTGTAAGTGAAGATATGGTAAAGACAATGAAGCGGGGTGCTGTAATAGTAGATGTATCGATAGATCAGGGGGGCTGTATAGAGACCTCGCATCCTACCAGTATTTCAGATCCAGTATATATAATGCATGATGTAATACATTTTTGTGTTCCGAACATGCCGGCACTAGTCTCAAGGACAGCGAGTTACGGGTTAACCAATGCATCGCTTGATTATATTCAAAGCATTGCCGATAATGGTGTACCAAATGCACTATTAGGAGACGAAGGTTTGGCCAAGGGAGTATGTACATACAATGGTTTCTGTTCAAATGAAAACGTAGCAGAGGCCTTTAATCTGGAATACAGAAGACTGCGCATTTTTTCAACTAATTAAGGATATTTATGGTATTGGAAGAAATAAGAGATAACAAAGTGAGGACTGCAAACTGGTTGAAAAATTATAATTCAAAGATAGTTTCATCAGATGAAGCGGTAAAAGTAATAAATTCGGGTGACAAGATAGTAGTACAGCCCGGTTGTGCCGTTCCGATGGAATTAGTAAGAGCTATGGTCAGGCGAAAGGAAGAGCTTTACGGGGTAAACTTATACCACATACTGACAGTTGGGCCAGTTCCATATCTTGAGCCGGGGATGGAAGAGCATTTCAGGCATACCGCATTTTTTATAGGCGGCAATTCAAGGCGAGCAGTAAATGAAGGGAGGGCCGACTTTGTACCTATTTTTCTTTCAGAAGTGCCATTATTGTTTAAGAAAGGGATTATAAAGCCAGATATAGCTTTAATAAATGTTTCACTTCCTGATGAGCATGGATTCTGCAGTTATGGAGTTGATGTAGGCACAATAAAGACAGCGGCAGAGAAATCGAAAGTAATTATAGCGCAGATAAACAAAAATCAGCCCAGGGCTTTAGGTGACTGTTTCATTCACATCAACAAAATAAATTATGTAGTTGAATATGATGAGCCATTGCAGGAATTACCGCAGGTTGATTCTGATCTGACAGAAGACACAATTGCAATTTACAATAAAATCGGGGAAAACGTAGCCGGGCTGATCGAAGATGGTTCAACGCTGCAGATGGGCATAGGTGCGATACCTGATTCAGTGCTTAAATTTCTTAAGAGCAAAAAAGACTTAGGAATTCACACAGAAATGTTTTCTGACGGAATAATTGAGTTAGTGGAAGAGGGGATTGTAAACAATGAAAAGAAAACGCTTCATCCGGGAAAAATTGTAGCAGGATTTGTGCTTGGTACAAAAAGGACATATGATTTTATAGATAACAATCCGATTGCAGAATTTCATCCGCAGGAATATGTAAATGATCCGTTTGTAGTAGCAAAGAACAATCAAATGGTTGCAATAAATTCAGCAATAGAAGTTGATCTTACAGGTCAGGTATGTGCCGATTCAATAGGGAGCAGGTTATTTTCAGGGATTGGCGGGCAGGTTGACTTTATGCGCGGAGCTGCGCGTTCAGAAGGGGGGAAACCGATAATTGCGCTGCCATCGACAACAAAGGACTTCAAGATATCGAGGATAGTTGCATCGTTAAAGCCCGGAGCCGGGGTAGTTACCTCGAGAGGGGATGTACATTACGTAGTAACCGAATATGGAGTAGCACATCTATATGGAAAGTCGATCAGAGAGAGAGCAAAAGCGCTGATTGATATTGCTCATCCAGATTTCAGGGAAGAATTGAGCAGATTTGCAAAAGACACATATAAAATTTAAGCTATGGTTGCTGTTATAGGTGATGTTCATGGATGTTTTTACACTTTTGAAGCACTTTACAACAAAGTTTTATTAAAATATCCAGGCATCGGTATATATTGTGTTGGTGATCTTATTGACCGGGGTAAAAACAGTTATGAAGTTGTCAGGTTTTTCATTGACAATTCGATCAGGTTTACTCCGGGCAATCATGATTATATGTTTTATTCATTTATAAAGGAACCGGACAGCATTTTTGCACGATCCTGGGTATTTAACGGAAATGAAGCCACTTTACAGTCTTATTTAACACATTATGATTCAATTTCAGAACATATAGAATGGATAAGGATGGCTCCATTGTATTATAATCTGGAAGATTGTTTTATTTCGCATGCAGGGGTTTCGGAGAGATACAAGAAAGTGCTGCCGGCAAATTTAAGGGATAATCTGGATTATTTAAATCAGTTAATTTATTCAGAACACGAGTCAGAGACCGGAGTGCTCTGGACCAGGGAAAGGCTGCTTAACTTAGGGAAGATGCAGATAGTAGGGCATACGAAGCAGGAGAGAGTAAGGGTTGACAATAAATCAAATGCTGCTTATATTGACACAGGAGCTTGCGCGGGGAACAGGTTAAGTGCTGTAGTTGTACACAAAAATGAGATCACTGATATTATAGAAGAATTTACTCACCAGGAAGACATATAAAGCAACGTTTACCATTCAAAAATTAATTGTTTATTGATTGCAGAAAGGCAAGAAGCAAGTCAGAGAAGGGGAAAGAGCTTCACTTTTCCACCTTATATTGCTGAAAAATAGCATAAATAAACAATTTGTCTTAAATTTAGGGTATAAAAAATTCCCCTGTTTTCAGTTGATTGTTTGCAGAAAAATAGTTTTCTTAACTCTGCATTTTTATGAATTTATTACAAGTTAATTATTTCTAAAAATTGTTGAAAATAAAGTAAAAATTAAATAAATTTTCGCTCAACAAATCAGGAGAATCTTAGCGAAACATATCTACTTTATTGAAAACATCGTCAAGGTAGAACAATAAAAACCAAGGTTCAAAAAATTTTCAAAGAGAGCTTAAGGCTCTTAGCATTTACAGTAACGACAGCATATTGTTTACTGTCTGTAGGTTTTGCTTCACGGGGTTCGGTTGCCAATGATTTGTTACTTGAGGGGGCGTCATACCAATTCTTATGCTCTGTCAGTAATCAAGGAAATTTTAAAACACCGCCATTAGAGCACACCAATAATAGATCGGAAAAACTTAAAGAAAGTTCTTCAAGTTCAGGGGAATCTCTGTCCTTTGCCGATTCTATATCAGTTGGAGATTCATTAAAACTTATCAAAGATAATAAAGTTCAGCAGAGGTCTGATTCAGTAATGTATCAGAACATCGGGCTGACCGACACATCAAAAACAGTCCGCAAGGATTCCGTAAAAGTAATGACATGGCGTGATTCGCTTGCAGAGAAATCGAAAGATTCGACAGCGAGGCTGGAAAACTTCCATTATAAAAGACGGGATTTGCCATATGTAGAGTTAGCGCCAAAAAAGAGGTCCAAGTTTTTTGCATATCCCTCATCTTCGATAGCACAGCGGACAGTGGAGCTTGATTCGACGGGCAATTTTGTATTAATAAAAGAAAAAATAGGCAATGAGCCCTACAAAATACTACTGCAGGTACCGCTGGATGAATATATAAAACTAAAGATGGAAGCCAAGAACAGAAGTCTTTGGGAAGATATTGCATATAAGTATGAGCTTAAGAATCAGAATAAAGACATTGGTGCTTTAATAAGTGACATTACGAATATAGATATTCCACTTCCGAGTGTTGGATTTCTGAGCATTTTTGGAAAAAAAGGGATTAACATTAAGATAAACGGTGCTGTTGATATTCATGGAGCCTGGAGGAATGAAACGACAGAAGGAGTTACAGCCTCGCTGCTAGGAAATTCAAGAAACGAACCTGATTTCAAGCAGACCGTACAGATAAATGTTCAGGGTACAATTGGAGACAAGCTGAAGATTGGTGCCGACTGGAACACAGAAAGAACATTTGAATATGAAAATCAGTTAAAGCTTTCATATACAGGCTATGAAGATGAGATTGTTCAGAAAGTAGAAGCGGGCAACGTATCGCTTCAGACCTCGCCATTAGTTGGCGGCAGCGAGGCCTTATTTGGTGTTAAGGCTAATTTCCAGCTAGGTCCATTGAACCTGACAACTCTGGCATCACAGAAAAAGGGTGAAATAAAAGAAGTTGCAATCTCCGGCGGTTCAACCCAGCAGGAATTTCAGAAACGCGTATATGATTACTCGACCAATCACTTCTTTATTGATACGTTATATGCGAGCACAAAGCCTCAGTATAATTTATTTTATAAGTATTATGGTGATCCAAACAGAACTTCTGCAGCTGAATACACGATTCAGGGAATAGATGTCTGGAAATCAATAACAGGTCCAAAGCAGGCACAGGAAAGAGCAGGTGTTGCAGACATTGATATTAAGGCGCAGTATAAAAACGGTGCTGATGCATACGAGGCGCTCAGGGACTCGACCATTCAGCCGAAACCCGGACACAGGGAAGTAGGAAGGTTTGTCAAGCTGACAGAGGGTGTAGATTATGATGCGCATCTGGAAACAGGCTACATTACATTCAAGACACAGATCCAGGATCAGGATGTAATTGCAGTTGCATACCGTATACCAGATGCCACCGCAGCAGATCCGAGCAACAGGGCACTTGATAATTATGTAGGTGATTATTTAGGAAACGGAACAGATACATCGACGACAAAAAGGCTGGTTTTAAAACTTATAAAGCCATCAAATCTTCAGCCGCCAACAAACCCGCAGTATGCAATGGCATGGAAGCTGCAGTTAAGGAATATTTATCAGATAGGCGGGCGAGGAATAAACCAGGAAGGTTTCCAGTTAGATGTTTTTTATCAGGTACCGGGGCAGGAGCCGCAGAACGCGATTCCCACGCAGCAATCGGGGTCAGTTCCGCTTCTGAAGGCATTTATGTTAGACCAGGTAAGTGACGGTAATGCACCAGGTTCAGACGGTAAATTTGATTTCAGGGATAAGATAACAATAAACAAGGAAACGGGCGAAATAATTTTCCCGGTACTGGAGCCTTTCGGACGTGACTTTCCGAAAGAGCTGCCTGATTCTTTAAGGTTCGACCAGGTATATAACAACACAGTAACACAGGCCCGACAGCAGGCAGCTAACGACAGGTTTGTAATTAAGGGAAAATATTCAGCATCTTCTTCAAATGTTTTTAATCTTGGGATGGTCGGTGTTGTAGAAAACTCAGTAAAGGTAAGACTTAACGGTGCAGAACTTACGCCGAATGTTGATTATGTAGTCGACTATAATATCGGGCAAGTTACAATAAGAAACCAGGCAGCACTGGTGCCTGGAGCTGATCTTAAAATTACCTATGAGCAGAACGACATTTTTCAGCTGGCTTCGAAGACACTTTTAGGAGCAAGAGGAGAGTTTAATTTTTCGAAGAAAACGGTTTTGGGATTTTCGGCATTGAACTTAAATCAGCAGACGCTGACAGACAAGGTAAGGATAGGAGAAGAGCCGTTAAACAACTCGATTTACGGTGTTGATTTTTCAACAGCTGCAGATCTTCCGTTTTTGACAAAAGGGCTTGACAAGTTCATTTCGACAAAAGAAATGTCGGCCTTAACAGTAAGAGGCGAATTTGCATATATAAATCCAGATCCGAATACGAAAAAAAGTCCAATAGAAAGTGACGGCGGAAAGAGTATTGCTTATATTGACGATTTTGAAGGCTCAAAGAAGACAATTCCCGTAGGGTTAGGATACACACAGTGGCATGATTTAAGTATTCCAGGCGGTATGCCATATCTTAATTATAATTCAACCGGCACTAATGTTTATTTTAAAGATGAGCTGATGAAGTATAAGTCGAGAGCCTGGTGGTACAATATTACGCCATCAAACGTATTTACAGAGCACATCTGGCCTCAGAAAGAAGTGTCAAAAAATGACAGGCAGGTAACGGTACTGGATTTTGTATATGATCCAAGTTATTCCGGTATGTACAACTATTTCAATACCGGCGGAAAGATGGCAGCAGATCCAAAGAACTGGGGAGGTATGATGAAAGTGCTCTCCTCGACAGCAAATAACCTGATTGACGAAAACATAGAATTTCTTGAATTTTGGGTACAGATCGA
>JBLNEL010000136.1:0-4804 GCA_050262615.1 Bacillota bacterium | reverse complement strand
TTGAAAACGGAAAAACAGCTGCACGTTAGTTCCCCAGGTATATTTTCTGCCTTCCTTTCTCATCTATTAGCTAATTAAATTATCTGAATAGATAGCAAAAATTAAGGAGGTCATATGGAATATGACTTCCTTATTATTAATTAATTTCATTTCATTTACATTATCCGGGTAATTAAAGGAACAAAAATCAGTGGCACGTTTTAAATTGTATATTGAGTACGAAGGGACCAGGTATTCAGGTTGGCAGGTTCAAAAGCAAAGCAGAACAGTGCAGGGCACACTGTTAAATATTGCTGAAAGTATTTTTAAGGGAGAAAAGGCCGATATCCAGGGGTCAGGCAGGACAGACAGCGGGGTACATGCCATTTGTCAGGTTGCTCATCTGGATGTCAAGACAGTATTAGCTCCTGAGATAATTAAAATGAAATTCAACGATAAGCTTCCGTATGATATCAATATACTGGAAGTTGAAAAAACTCATCCTAAATTCCATGCACGCCATGATGCGCTAAGCCGCAGCTATATTTACCAGATCTCAAGGAGAAGAACAGCCTTCGGAAAATCATATGTTTGGTGGATAAAGGATAAACTGGATTTTAAGGCTATGGAAAAAGCATCCAGGCTTTTTATGGGGATGAAGGATTTTGAGTCATTTTCAGATGATGAAAAAGAAGAAAAGTCGACAAAGGTTCTTATTGAAAGTATTGAACTAAAGGAGGTTGGGGATCTTATATTGATCCGCATACGCGGCTCACACTTTCTATGGAAAATGGTGAGAAGAATGGTAGGAGTTATTGCTGAAATCGGCAGGGGTAAAATGACAGAGAATGATCTACAGTTTTTTCTTCATAATAAATCTGCTGAACCGGCAAAACTTACTGCTCCTCCTTCTGGTTTATTTCTTGAACAGGTAGCCTATCAAGGGGATCAGTTAATTGAAACTCTTGAGCCTGCAATAGTGTGGAGAAACTTTAAGAGAAGTTAAAACAAGGGCATACTGAAAAAACGAATCTTAACGGAGAAGTTAAAAACAAGGGCATACTGAAATGATAAAAAATCTTACTGTTGTTATCCTCCTAATAACTTCCCTCTCTTTGTTTTCTCAGGAGAGGCAGGATTCTCTTAGTACTTTAGAAAGGCAGCAGTATGACCCGGGGGATCATGAACTGTTATTTATGCCGACAGCATATACAATGCAAAAGGGTAAAGCATACTTTTCGGATTATGAGTTATTTTTTCTAAATCTCACATATGCTCCTTCTTCAAGAACACATATAGGAACTTTTTTATTATTCCCGATTATAGATACATTTGTTGAGACTATCACAATTGGTTTAAAACAGAATTATTACAGCTCAGAATACTTCAGTGCAGCTTTCCTTGGGGCCTTTACACCTAAAAATCGGGATTATGCTGTAGGTAACGTATTTAGTTTTGGTAGAAAAAAAGCAAGTTTTCATATGGGTTTTATAGCGGCCGGGGTGCCTGATGATGAGGTTCAGGGGATAATAATGCTTGGAGGCAGGGTTGACCTTTCAGATAAGTTAGCCGGAATTGCTGAATATACAAATGCAACATCAACTTCGGGGTCAGACTTTTATGGTTTTCTATCTTTTGGAATCCGTTTTCATTCTCAAAATGTTGCATGGGATCTGGCGGCTGTCCGTGCTCTGACAAATAAATCGGGCAAGTTACTGTTTTTACCTCTCCTAAAAGCGACGTATTGCTTTTAGGAGTTTTTTATTTCTGAAGTTTTATTTCTGAAGTTTTATTTCTGCCGATAGCTTTTTTAGTTGAATATGTAAGACTTATCAATCCAGTATTCTACCTGGCTGCCGTGATAAGTAACTTTTTCCCACCTGGATCTCTGAATGGCTTCAATTACTCTTTTTAAACATTTAGCAGAGTTAGAAGTGTTTTTAATTACTTTGTATTCCTTTACTTTTCCATCTAAACCAATTTTCAGGCTTAAATTTATAGTACCTTTTACAGAGCCTTCCGTCATTTCCGGAAGCGCTTCAACTATCTGACGCGGGATCCCGGACAGTTCATTTGCTGCTATGATCTTTACTTCTGTTTTCGACTCAACAGGTCTGCTAAGATCATTAGCTGAAGAAGCAGTCAGTTTATCAGGAATGCCGAACTCTTCCGGAGAGTTGTATCTTTTTTGCCTTATATCTGGGAGCGGAGAGGGGGCATAGCTTTCTACCCTGACTGCATTTTCAACTGGCTGCTCAATCGTAAGCTGATTTTGCAATGCCGCAATTTCACCGGCATCATCCTGTACGGCCAGCAGCTTGCTACTTTCCTTAGAAGCAGAAAAGGAAGTTGTAGCCACTTCAACAGTTGAAATATTCTGCCTAAAATGGTCAGTGGGTTCATTGAAGACTGGTAACAGCTTTTCCCAGGATGGGAAAAATAAACAGATGATAATTAAGTGTATTACCACACTAATTAAATAATTAATCCAGGATTTGTTTCCATTAAAATCCTTTGCTTTACCTGAGCGCAGATTACCGGATCTCATAGACTTACTGCCACCTTAAAATTGTTTCACTAATAGTTTCTTTACCCGATAATTTATCCTTTACCATAGCTGATATTTTGTAATTTCCTGGTGCAAATCTGTTCATATCAATCTGGAGATAAAGCTGATGATCCTTGCCCTTCAGGTTGTAATTTGAAACAAGCGATAGTTTCTTCTCTCCGCTAACAAGACCCAGAAATTCTCCAATTGAATTAAAAAATTTTGTAAATGAACTTTTATTCTGATAGCTTACGTCACTAAGGGTAAGTGTTTGTTCAAATTCAGAATCTCCTTTTGGGTTTAATGTAAGATTATAAACTTCATAATAAACATACAAGTTCTGCTCTTTAGAGAATTCATGCATAGGATTTGGAATCATATTTATGCTGCCTCTGGAAAGAAATCCCTTTTTATGGGCAGTTTCAGATAAGTAGTTTGCGAGCACAAGATCACTTGTCTGCAGACTATCGTTATAGAATCTCCTAATATTAACTTTATCGTGGCTTGTATATACGCCTTTGTCTGAATTTCTGATAACTTCAAAGAATAGATAGTCTGAATCTGCAGGTGTAATCATTCTGTAGGAGTTAACGGCAAATTTTTTGTTTTCCGCAGATCTAATTATTCTTGAGCCTGGCAGTATTTCTATAGAATCTCTTTTCTCTAACACCGGATTAAAATACATGTCATAAAGGAAAATTCCATACTGGTATGAGTTTCGAGACATATTTTCGCCAGTTTCAACACCAAAGGCCAGATAAGTATCTGTATAGTTTTCTTCTGGATTTTTATTTTTGAACTGCAAGAGATTAAACGGGGCACTAAGAGCAGGGCCTTCGAATCTGGGGCTATAGGATTCGGGTCTGTACTTTCTATAAAGTGTCATCAGTACTTCTGTGGTATCGGGCATCTGAGAATAATAAAGATCAAATCCCTTAGCTTTTCTGTTAAACTTATAATTCCCCTTAAATGATTTATCAACAAAAGCCAGTCTCATATCCTCATAGTTAAATACTTCTGTCGGCAGATCAATTCTGCCGCCAAGGGGACGAATACCTGAGCCGAAATTTTGACCTGAAGATACTCGCTGCCTTTTTTTCTCTTTCTCAATTCCAATTCTTAGTTTAAGAAAAACATTAATGGCTTCGGCCTGAGTTCTAGAACTATTTGCATAAGCATCCTTACTTTCAAATGTTTCAAGAGAGTTATCATCTATAGGAGGAGCCCACCTTGGTCTTAAGCTTATAATACTAAGAGGTTCGCCATACCGGATGACGGCTTCACCCCTGTCAGTTTTCCAGCCTGGAAGATTACTATCAGGATTTTTCAAACGAACGTTAGCATATGCTACTCTGGAGAAATGCTCAAGCTGTCTTTCATTATAATCAGTCAACCATAATGGGTCACGTATATCCCAGTAGGCATTAACAAATTTTCGCAGTTCAACGTCAGACAAGTTTTTAAGTTTATTATCCAGAGAATATGATAAAATCATTTTTACAGAATTAAATGTAAAATCTTCTTTTTCCTCAGGACTCATAAGTTCCAGTGATTTCCGGAAAGCCTCATATGCTAATTTATTATTGCCAGATTTGCAATAAAGATGTCCTAAATAAACATAAGCATCCTTAAATGGATTTAAGGAAACAAACCCCGCCAGAACTTCAGAGGCTTTTGCAGTTTGCCTGGCAGTTTCATACAGATAGCTCAAATGCAAAGCTGGCTGTTCATCGTCAGGATTTATTTCCATGCATTTTTTGAAACAAGTTTCAGCTAATCTATAGTCACCCTGCGCATGGACTTCAGTTCTGATCCTTGTTCCCCGGTCAGAATTTACACCTGCATTCAGATACATATTAACACTTTCCTCTGCTAATAATCCCAGATTAAGCAATGCTTCGTAACATGTGCTGTCCTTTGAAATTATATCCTCATATTCTCCGATTGCATTATATGGAAAAGCCTTCTCCAAAACTTTTGCATGTAAAACCCTGAACTGCAGGTTTTTAAGATCCCGTGCTATTTCATAATCTAGAATTTTTAGAGTCCTGTTTCTTGCTGAAACGCTTTCCTGATCGAGGCATAATTTGACAAGCAGCCTGCATGAGGCAATATCATTAAAGTCATAAATTGATTCAGTCAGTAACTTCTCAGCCCTGGTGGTATCATTTTTTTCGAGAGCTTTCAGGGCTAAGAGATATTTTTCAGTTTCCTGTGGATAAAGAGGGGTTGAAGAAAAAGCAAGTATAGTCAGTGAAATGACGAGTAAACAAATAA
>JBLNEL010000135.1:0-25052 GCA_050262615.1 Bacillota bacterium | reverse complement strand
AGGAGTGTATGTAAAAGACATCTCTTTTTACTTACACTCCCTTATTAACTTAGAGGAACACTATGCGTTTTCGGAAAATTCTTAATTGCTGACTTTATTTATGTTACTTTATTTATATTACTTTGTATTTCTGTAATCCGTCACATTATAAAAAGACTTACTATAAAAAGCCTTACTTAAAAAAAAGTGCCTGCCTGAGGCTGCTCAGCTAAAAATACCTGACTGAAATAATGTTTATTCAAAGTGTTTTGAATGATTGATCTAATAACAAACTATGTGAAATTATTTTTTTATGGTATCAGAGGCTATCTGATTTTCGTGTAAAAATTTATCCTACTTTTATTCTGTTCTAATTAATTGTAAAAGACGAAAAATTATTTAATTTAAGTACAGAAAGTTTGTTGACATTAATTAAATAATTCTTACATTTATCTAGTTAGCTGCACTCACACCTTTCTGTGCATAAAATTTCAGAGAATCGGAAAAATAGTTTGTTTATTTCTAAAGGGATGTTACGTTAATAACGGCGTAACTATTTTGCAGTAATAAGAGGAGGGATTCAAATGAAATTTTCAAAATCCTATGGCTATCCTCAGAAGTCATCATTAGATAAGTATCTAAAAGAAATTGGCAGAAATGCGATACTCTCGCCCGAAGAAGAAGTAGCCATTATGAAAAAGATCAGGGAAGGCGATACCAGAGCCTTTGAAACCCTTGTTAAATGCAATCTTAAGTTTGTTGTTACTGTGGCTAATCAGTATCAGGGACAGGGGCTCTCGCTTGAAGATCTGATAAACGAGGGCAATATAGGACTGATCAAAGCAATTGAGAGATTTGATGAAACAAAGGGTTTTAAGTTTATTTCTTATGCAGTCTGGTGGATCAGACAATCTATTATGCAGGCTATTTCAGAACAGACCAGAATAGTAAGACTTCCGGGGAACAAGCTTACCAACATTTCAAAAGTTGCTCACATTGCAAAAGATCTTGAGAACAGTCTGGAAAGGGTTCCAAGTCCCTCAGAAATTGCTGATAAACTAAGTATGGAGCTGGATGAAGTAGTTGAGGCAATGGAATCTATATCAAGGTACTTTTCACTTGATGCACCTATGTACCAGGATAATAATGAAATAAACCTGATGGATATTATCCCGGATAACAAGGAAATCCTTCCGGATTCTCCTTTGATGCAGGAGTCACTGAAAAAAGACCTGCGAATGTCGCTCAGTGTTTTAAGTCTGAGAGAGGCTGAAATAGTCAAACTTTACTACGGAATTGATACAGAACACCCGCTTACTCTTGATGAGATTGGTTATAAATTCAATCTGACAAGAGAGAGAATAAGGCAGATCAAAGATAAGGCGATAAGAAAACTGCAGCATAACAGGAAAAAAGAAATTCTTGAGATGTACCTTTAGTTTTTTAATAAAACAAATCAAGTCTTTACTTTTATAATGGTTAGTCCGTATTAACGTATTTTTTTATGGACACCGGAAAAACATATCCGCCAAGGCATCTTCTCTAAGCCTCTGGAAAAAGAAGACAACCTATCCAAATATTCATCTGAAAAAATAGTTATATTTAAGGCGTAAAATTTCAATTCTTATTTTAATTGCTTAAATGCTTAATATGGGAAAATTCCGATATGAAATGGAGACTAGCAAACGGAAAGGTTGTTCTGGAAAATTCAATTGAAGAAAACTCATCAATCATAATAGACGGCAGTAAGATACTAAATATCATGTCAGCTAATTCCGGCACTTTAGGCCGGTCAGATAATTATGATAAAACAATAGATGTAAGCGGATGTTATATATTACCGGGATTTATTGATCTGCATTGTCACGGAGGCCGGGGGGCTGATGTAATGGATTCCAGTCCGGATGCATTAGATACAATAGGCAGGTTTCATGCCTCGGGCGGTACTGCATATTTTCTGGCTACAACAGCAAGCGATTCACTTAAGAATATGGTGGATGTACTTGAGACTGTAAGAAGTGTAAAGGGTGATCTGAATTCAGGTGCAAAGATACTGGGCGTTCACCTGGAGGGACCATACTTTTCATTCAGCAAACACGGATGTCATCTGCCTGAATTTGTAAGGAATCCCTCGGAATCGGAAACTGAAGTAATTTTACACTATAAAGATATAATAAGGTCAATTACGATGGCTCCTGAGATTCCCGGAGCAGCAGATGCGATAAAGAGGTTTACTGAAAATAATATTGTTGCTTCGCTCGGGCATACAGCCTGCAGTTATAATGAGGCCATAAAGGCAATAGATGCCGGAGCCAGACATGTAACACATCTTTACTGTGCAATGTCGGGAATAGTTAAAAACGGCATTGAGCGTTCAGGCGGAATGATAGAAACCGCATTACTTGAAGACAGACTTACGTGTGAAATCATAGCCGACGGCATACATCTGCCTGAAGAGCTGATAAGGCTTGCTGTAAAAATAAAAAGTCCGGAGAAGATCTGTGTTGTTACCGATGCAATGCGTGGTGCGGGGATGCAGGATGGGATCTATACCTTTGGATCTTTAAGGGGGCAGGAGGCAGTTACTTCAGGTAAAATTGCTGTAGTAAAAGATAAGGGGGGACTTGCAAGCAGTCTATTTAAGATGAATGAAATGTTCAGGCATTTAAGGGAAAATATGAACTTTTCATATACTGATCTTGCAAAAATGTTTTCCCTGACTCCGGCCCGCATACTCTCAATGGAAGAAAAGTTAGGAAGTATTAAACCGGGAAAAGCTGCAAGTTTTACAATACTTGACTCAAATCATGAGGTTAAAGCAACAATTGTTGATGGTAATGTCGTATATCTGCGGGAATAAAATAAAGAGAGAGAGAGTAAAAAATACCCTGAGCAGGACTTTTGTATTGTGTTGATTTTCCCCCTATTTTTGCCCTAATTTATAGAAATTATCTCCGGACCGGGAAGGGGGAGCATATTGCTATTTTAAATGTTATCTTTTCAAATTGTATAAAAAATTTCTTGAATCATGAATTTAGATATTGTTGATCTGTTTGCCAAATCAGAATCTATACGTTTACTTATCGAAAGACTTTCAAAAAAGAATCCCGGAATAATTTATTCAACTCCGCTTTCAGGTTCTGCAAAATCAATCTTTGTTGGTCAGCTTTTCCATAAAGAACCGCAAATAATTCTTTTGTTTTCTGACCTGCAGAGTGTAAGCGAAACAAAAGTTGAATTAAGCATTTTGGGGTTTGATAAAAGCATAGTTTCAGTAGAAGAATTTAAGCTTGAATCACTTCAGGAAAAGCTGACCGATCTTAGTTCCAGGGAACGCTTTATACTAATATCGACTTATGACCTTTTGAAGGTAAAGCTGCCTGCTAAGAATCAGCTTGAAAAAAATACGACTACACTTAGTACAGGCGGTAATATCAGCTATGACGAGCTAATAGAATACCTGAACATGCTTAACTATACCAAGGTTAAGTTTGTTGAAAATACAGGTGAATATTCTATTCGCGGGTCAATAATTGATTTCTGGTCATATAGCGAAAACAATCCAAGCAGAACCGAATTTGATGGAGATTTCCTTGAATCAATCAGGCACTTCGATCCTGAGAGTCAGCGCTCGTCTGATCTGGTAGAGTCAGTTACTGTTGCCTCTAACCTGGATGCAGCGGCACAGAATTTTTCTTCAGGCATTTTTGATTATCTTAACGATCCGGTTATTATTGCCGATAAGTATGACCTTTACAAGAGCTTTGAGACTGCCGGTAATGTCAGAGATCCAAAAGCAGCAGTTCCAGTAATCGAGGACAGGGAACTTGCAATGGAGTTGCTTGATCAGGATAATACTGTTCAGGCTGATCAGGAGGAATCCTCAAGTGATGAACCGCAATTTAATGATAGAGCTACTCTGGATGAAATACTAAACAGTAACATGCGTTGGATAATTGAAGATCCATTCAGTGAAAACGGCAGCGGCATCAGATTAGATATTGCCGAGGCCCCGACGGTAAATTCTAATTTTGAGCTTCTTTTTAACCTGCTTCAGGATTATTCCTCAAGAGAATATAAAACAATAATTACATCGGAAAATGAGTTTCAGTCAAAAAGGTTAAAGGATCTGCTGGTGGATTACAGAGAGGAACTTTCCCTTTTGATAGAAACAGGGAAAGTGCGCATACAGACCCTGGCAATAAGAAAAGGTTTTATTCTTAAGAAGGAGAAAATCTTAATTCTTACAGACTACCAGGTATTTAACAAGCCCTACAGGACAAAGTTTTCTTCCAAGCAGCGCCCGAAAAAATCGCGTGCAAAAGAATTCGCCTCAATTAAAAAAGGTGACTATGTTGTCCACGAGGCTTATGGTATTGGAAAGTATGATGGGCTTGAAGTAATAAAGATTGGTGATACAAGCCAGGAAAGCATAAAGATACTTTATGCCGAAGGCGGCAAGGTATATGTTAATCTAAATTACTTCAATCTTGTAAAAAAGTTCTCATCAAAGGATAATCAGGAGCCAAAGCTCTCAGTCCTAGGGAGCGGCGAATGGGAATCTGCAAAGAAGAAAGTAAAAAGAAAGATCAAGGAAGCTGCTAAGGGGCTTATTGAACTATATGCCAAGAGAAAAGCATCGAAAGGATATTCATTTCAAAAAGATACAATATGGCAGAAGGAACTTGAAGCTTCATTTTTCTATGAAGACACGCCCGATCAGGCAAAAGTAACCGAAGATGTTAAAACGGATATGGAATCTGAAAGTCCTATGGATCGTCTTGTCTGCGGCGATGTAGGCTTTGGAAAGACAGAAATAGCAGTAAGGGCTGCATTTAAGGCCGCCTCGGATGGCAAACAGGCAGCTGTGCTTGTCCCTACTACAATTTTAGCAGAACAGCATTTAAATACTTTCCGTGACCGGCTTAGCCAGTTCCCGGTTAAAGTCGAGGGAATGTCGAGATTTCAGACAAAGGCAAAGCAAAAAGAGATACTTCAGAAGCTTGAGGAGGGGCAGGTGGATATACTTATTGGCACTCACCGGCTGCTATCAAAAGATGTGAAGTTCCGTGACCTTGGGCTTTTAATAATAGATGAAGAGCACAGGTTTGGTGTTATTGCAAAGGAGAAGTTAAAAAGCATAAAGCTTAATGTAGATACACTTACACTTACTGCCACACCAATTCCAAGGACGCTGAATTTTTCACTTCTCGGGGCAAGGGATCTTTCTATAATTGCAACTCCGCCGCCAAACCGTCAGCCAATTTACACACATGTATCTACTTTCGATGTGCTGAAGATAAGAGAATGGATACTTAATGAACTAAGGCGCGGCGGACAGGTTTACTTTGTTCATGACAGGATACACTCGATATATAAAATTGCTGAATACGTTCATAAATATGTGCCGGAGGCAAAAATAGCAATTGCTCATGGACAGATGAAGCCGGCTGAGCTTGAAAATGTGATCTATGATTTTCTTAACAAGAAATATGACATTTTACTGGCCACCAAAATAATCGAGTCAGGAATTGATATTCCAAATGTAAATACAATAATTATTAACCGGGCCGACAGGTTCGGTCTTGCTGAACTTCATCAGCTAAGAGGAAGAGTAGGCCGGTCGGACCGTCAGGCATATGCATATTTCCTTGTTCCTTCGCTTAAATCAATTAACAGAAATGCAGTCAGACGGCTGCAGGCAATTGAGGAATTTACAGATGTAGGAGCAGGATTTAACCTTTCGATGCGTGATCTGGAGATAAGGGGAGCCGGAAATCTGCTTGGCACAGAGCAGACAGGTTTTATTGATACAGTAGGTTTTGATATGTATGTGAAATTGCTTGATGAAGCAGTAGAGGAATTAAAACGTCAGGAGTTCAAGGATGTATTTAAAGAACTTCCTAAACAAAGAATGAAGACAGATCCTACAATAGATACTTATTTTGATGTAGGAATTCCTGCTGCATACATGCCTGACCAGGCAGACAGACTCAGTTTCTATACGGCATTGTTCTCAATTAAGTCGGTCATGGAAGCCGAAGAAATAAAAGAGGAAATGGAAGACCGTTTCGGAAAGCTTCCCTTGCTTGTCCGCAGGCTTATTGCTATGGCACTTCTTAAGCTCTATGCATCGACAGCATTATTTGAAAGAATAATTATTCAGCAGAAGAACATTATGCTTATACTTCCAAGGGGCGAAAACGAGGAATATTATAAATATAAATTTACTGAACTGATGAAATTTATAATGAGTACGTATCCAAATGACATCAAATTCAGTCAGCAGAAAGAAACCTTAAAGCTGGTGATGACAAACAGGTATGAGACGCCGGAGAAGATATTTGAGCATCTGATTGACTTCTGCAGAAGGGTTGAAAAAATAGTTAATCCTGGCGGTGAGATAGTTTTCAACACTGTCGAACTTTAAGACAATCATATAGAGCTTTAGGCTAGCATCTATGATAAACACGTTAAACACAGGGTTGGACACGTTGAACTTTAAGCCAATAACAGAGCTTTTGGCACAGTTACATATATTCTGCAGTAATAAACACTGCAGGAAACTTCTTTCAGTTTAAGAGGGCAGAATAAAGCTGCGGCTTTATTCACTAAAAAAGCGGAAAATTGCTAAAAAACTTAAAATTTTTACGTGCAATTTTGGTTTTTTTAGAATAAATTAAAGCAAACCTGACGTTCTCAGGGCATTTTCTAATCAGGGATTGCTTTATCTGATTTGTTTGATATAGTTTGTTTTAACTTACATTTATAGTGACTTCACTTTTATCTGCCGCACAGTTTTTTAAAGGCTGCTTTATTTAAGTGACTTCACCTTACAATAGCAAAAATAGTTTGATTAAATATTTATTAAATGATTTAAAGGAATAATTAAGAATGAATGGGAATAATACCAAAGAGCTCCAGGAAATCGCAGCTGTTGAAACAAGAGAATGGATTGATTCCTTAGACTATGTTTTATACCACAGCGGTCCTGAAAGAGTACAGGAATTATTAAGGGACCTGCAGATCTATGCAAGAACAAAAGGCGTACAGATTCCTTTTACTGCAAATACTCCTTACATAAACACGATTCCTGCCGATAAGCAGCCTCCTTTCCCTGGGAGCCGTGAAATTGAAAGAAGAATAAAAAGCCTTGTACGCTGGAATGCCATGGCAATGGTAGTCAGGGCTAACAAGGAATCAAGCGGAATTGGGGGACACATATCCACATATGCTTCTGCTGCAACACTTTATGAGATTGCATTTAATCATTTCTTTCGAGGAAAAGATGACGGCAATGACGGCGATCAGATCTTCTTCCAGGGGCATGCATCGCCAGGAATATATGCAAGAGCCTTCTTAGAGGGGCGGATATCTGCCGATCAAATGAAAAATTTCAGAAGAGAGTTAAAGCCCGGAGGGGGACTGCCATCGTATCCTCATCCCTGGTTACTGCCTAATTTCTGGGAATTTCCGACTGTATCGATGGGTTTAGGCCCTATTATGGCAATCTACCAGGCAAGGTTTAACCGTTATCTTGAAGATCGCGGCATAAAGAGCATGAATGGAAACAAAGTATGGGCTTTCTTAGGTGATGGGGAGACAGATGAACCTGAGACATTAGGTGCAATATCGCTAGCTGCAAGAGAAAAGCTTGATAACCTGATATTTGTAATTAACTGTAACCTTCAGCGCTTAGATGGTCCGGTAAGGGGGAATGGTAATATAATTCAGGAACTTGAAGCAAGTTTCCGCGGTGTAGGCTGGAACGTAATTAAGGTTATATGGGGTGAGGAGTGGGATCCTTTTATTGAGAAGGATTCAACCGGACTTCTTGTAAAAAGAATGAATGAGATGCTTGATGGCGAAGCCCAGAAATACGTTGTTGAGAACGGCGGGTATGTGCGTGACCATTTCTGGGGAAAATATCCTGAACTTAAGGAGATGGTAAAAAATCTCTCAGATGAGCAGATAGCAAAGATGAAACGCGGCGGTCATGATCCGGAAAAAGTATATGCTGCTTATAAAGCTGCTGTGGAAACCAAAGGGAAACCGACTGTAATATTAGCCAGGACAATAAAGGGATATGGGCTTGGTGAAGCAGGCGAAGGTAAAAATATAACGCACCAGCAGAAGAAGTTAAATGAAGATGAACTTAGGATATTCCGCACAAGGTTCGGTATTCCGATCTCAGACAGTGAAATAGCCAAGGCTCCTTTCTACAGGCCGTCTGATGATAGTCAGGAAATAAAATATATGCAGGCAAGAAGAAAAGAACTTGGCGGCTATGTGCCTTCAAGAGTCGTCAAGGCTGAGCCTCTTCAGACTCCACCTGAAGAACTATTCCAGGAATTCTATGAAGGTACAGAAGGGCGGGATGCTTCGACTACAATGGTATTTGTAAGAATTCTTACCAAACTTCTAAAAGATAAGAATATTGGTAAATATATAGTGCCGATTGTTCCTGATGAAGCGCGCACCTTTGGTATGGAAGCATTATTCAGGCAGGTTGGTATTTATTCTCACGTAGGACAGCTTTATGAGCCAGTTGACAAGGCAAGCCTGCTATATTATAAAGAGGCAGTAGACGGACAGATACTAGAAGAAGGTATTACTGAAGCCGGATCAATGGCATCATTTATTACAGCAGCAACAGCTTATGCAAGTCACGGTATTAACATGATCCCGTTTTTTGTTTATTATTCAATGTTCGGCTTCCAGAGAATAGGGGATCTAGCATGGGCCGCAGGTGATATAAGGGCAAAGGGTTTTATGCTCGGCGGAACAGCAGGGCGCACGACTCTTGCAGGTGAAGGGCTTCAGCATCAGGATGGGCACAGTCATCTGCTTGCTTATCCTATACCAAATCTAATAGCTTATGATCCGGCATTTGCATATGAAATCGCAGTAATTATTCGTGATGGCATACGCAGAATGTATGAGGAAGGTGAAAACATATATTACTATATCACCATAATGAATGAAAACTATGAAATGCCTGCAATGCCTGAAGGGGTAAAGGAAGGAATTCTTAAAGGTCTTTACAGATTTAAGGCATCTGAGAAAAAGGAGACAAAAGCAAAAGTTCATCTTTTTGGAAGCGGCGCTATAATGAACGAAGTCTTAAAGGCGCGCGATATTCTTGAAAACAATTATAATGTTTCAGCTGACGTATGGAGTGTAACGAGCTATAAGCAGCTTCACTTAGATGCCATGGACGTAACCAGATGGAATACTCTGCATCCGGATGAAGAGCAGAAGACTCCTTACGTTACTCAGATGCTGCAGAATGAAGATGGCATTTTCCTTTCGGCATCGGATTATGTACAGATACTTGCAGATTCCATATCAAAATATTTGCCTAAGCCGATAAATACCTTAGGTACATTCGGATTCGGCAGAAGTGAAGACCGTGCAGGTCTGCGTGATTTCTTTGAAGTAGATGCAAAGCACATTGCTTTTGCAGCTTTAAGCGCACTTGCAAAGGAGAAGAAATTCAAAGCCTCATCGCTCAGCAAGGCAATGAAGGATCTGGGAATTAATCCGGAAAAACCAAATCCTCTTAAAGCTTAAAAAACACTTCTGTATTTTTTGAAGCGGGACATTAGTCCCGTTTTGGTATTGTTCAGAGATAAAAATATTTATGAATAAAAATAATTGAAATAATAAGCGGGTTTAATATGGCAAATGAATTTACCTTACCTGAGTTAGGGGAGAATATCAGTTCTGCTGACGTACTGCAGGTGCTGATAAAACCGGGTGACAAGGTTTCTGTGGATCAGACAATAATGGAAATAGAAACAGACAAGGCAACAATTGAAGTGCCTTCAAATATAAGCGGGATTGTTAAAGAAGTAAACGTAAAGGCAGGAGACAAAGCTGCAATCGGCCAGGTCATATTTACAATTGAGGATTCAGGAACAGCAGAGTCTCAGCAGGCAAAATCCCAGCAGGCAAAGCCTCCGCAGGAGTCAAAATCTGAAGCAGTAGGTCAGTCAGAAAGTCTTTCTGGAAGTGCAAAAGGATCGCTGCAGTCGCGAAGGGAAAACAACAGATCTGATGGTCAAACAGAGGCTCAGCCTAAAGCCGAAGCTGAAGTTTCACCAAAGACTGAGACAAAAAAGGGGGGAGTTGTTGAATTCAGGCTGCCTGAATTAGGTGAAAATATTACAACGGCTGATATACTTCAGGTAAAAGTAGCCCCCGGAGATAAAATTGAAAAAGACCAGGTTATTCTTGAAATAGAAACAGACAAAGCCACAATTGAAGTGCCTTCAGAATTTTCAGGAACTGTGAAAGAGGTCTTTGTTAAGTCAGGAGAAAAAGCCTCTGTCGGCCAGGTAGTAATTACACTGGAACAGCAGGGAGGCGCACTTGGCCAGTCAATGCAGCAGGCCTCAGCAGAGACTGCTGAAATGAAAAAGATAGATGAGACGTTAATAGATAAAATTAAGTCTGCAGATTATGAAAAACCGGCAGTTGAAAGGGGGCAGGTATCTGAACAAAGGACTTCAGAAAAACCTGAAGAAAAAAGACCTTCAGCAGCTCCGCAAACTGCAGCTCCGCAAACTGCAGCTCCGCAAACTGCAGGTCCGGCTCGTCCAAAATTATATATTGAAGAAAGAGCGCAGACTGATCCGAGCAAGATTGCACCTGCAGCTCCAACTGTAAGGAGGTTTGCAAGAGAAATTGGAGTTGATATAAATGAAGTCCCGGGCAGCGGTCCTGGCGGAAGAATATCAATTGCAGATGTGAAGGCATATTCGCGTGAACTGAGCTCCAGGCAGAAGCAGGCTGAAAAAGCTCCAAGAGTCGGCACAGGTGTTCCTGCAGAGCAGCTGCCTGATTTTGCAAAATGGGGTGAAGTCGAAGTAAAGGATATGTCGAACATCAGGCGCAAGACAGCTGAGCATTTAAGCTATGCCTGGGCAACTGTTCCTCACGTAACTCAGTTCGATAAGGCAGATATTACTGAATTAGAATCGCTGCGTAAGACCTATGGTAAAAGAGCCGAAGCTGAGGGAGGCAAACTTACAGTTACAGCTATTCTTCTAAAAGTAGTTGCCTCAGCCTTAAAGGCATTCCCACAGTTTAATACAAGTGTAGATATGCAGCATAATACAGTTATTTATAAAAAGTATTATAACGTCGGAGTTGCTGTTGACACAGACAGGGGTCTGCTGGTTCCAGTAATACGTGATGTAGATAAAAAAAATATCATTGAACTTTCAGTTGAATTAAACAAGATGGCAGAACGGGCGCGAAACAAAAAACTTTCACTTGAAGACATGCAGGGTGGTACGTTTACAATTACAAACCTTGGAGGAATAGGGGGAACATACTTCTCTCCTATTGTAAATTCACCTGAGGTAGCAATACTTGGAGTTTCACGCGGCACTTATGAACCGGTATATATTGATGGCGAGTTTAAGCCGAGGCTTATGCTACCGCTATCGTTATCATATGACCACAGGATAATTGATGGTGCCGATGGTGCAAGATTTTTAAGATGGGTTGTTGATGCAATACAGCAGCCGTTTTTAATGGCATTGGAAGGATAAAACCTTTATTTTGCAAAACAAAAAAATGCCGAACATTACAAATGGCAAGCACTACAAATGGCGAACACAAAAAAACGCCAAATTTTATAATTGCCAAAGAAGGTAAAAACAAACTGGAGTTTTATTTATGCCAAACAAAACACAACTTGCAGTAATTGGCGGCGGTCCAGGCGGCTATGCTGCAGCATTTCTGGCTGCTGACCTTGGGATGCAGGTTACATTAATTGGTCTTGAAAAAAATCCGGGCGGAGTCTGCCTTTACAGGGGCTGTATTCCTTCGAAGGCTTTACTGCATGTAGCGAAACTGATCAATTAGACAGAGGAATCTGTCAAATGGGGAATTGAATTCCAAAGGCCAAAGATCGATCTGGACAAGCTGCGTTCATGGAAAGAGAGCGTTGTCAATAAAATGACCGGAGGACTTGGGATACTTTCCAAGCAAAGAAAAATAAATTACATACAGGGCAGGGCAACATTCTTAAATCCGACGGCAGTAAGAATTGAAAGAATGGAAGGCGGGCAGGAGGAGCTGACCTTTGAGCATGCAATAATCTGTACCGGATCTTTGCCGACACAGATACCCTCACTTTCATTAAATTCACCCAGGGTAATTGATTCAACCGGAGCGCTTGCATTAAAGGATATTCCGAAGAATATGCTTGTAGTAGGCGGCGGATATATTGGTCTTGAACTAGGGTCAGTATATGCATCCTTAGGTTCAGAAGTATCAGTTGTTGAAATGACCCCAGGTTTACTGCCTGGTGCAGACCGCGATATGGTAAACATATTGGCTAAGTCGATAACACCCAGATTTAAGGATGTAATGCTTAGTACTAAGGTAGTCAGGATGGAAGAGGTTGAAGGTGGGATAAAAGTAGTTTTTGAAGGTGAAAGTGTTCAGCAGAAAGAGCAGGTCTTTGAAAAAGTACTTGTTTCAATCGGGCGCACTCCAAATGCAAAGGGTATAGGTCTGGAGAATACAAAAGTTGAAATTGACCAGAGAGGTTTCATAAAGGTAAACTCTCGTAATCAGACAGCTGAGCCTACGCTTTATGCAATCGGGGATGTTGTTGGAAACCCGATGCTTGCGCATAAAGCTTCAGCCGAAGGGAAAGTTGCAGTAGAGAATATTGCCGGACATAACGTTGAATTCAGACCTGCAGCAATTCCTGCTGTTATTTTTACTGATCCTGAAGTAGCATGGTGTGGTCTTACAGAAAACGAGGCAAGAGAAAAGAACATAGAGATAAAAGTCGCACGTTTTCCATGGGCAGCAAGCGGAAGGGCAACTACGCTTGACAGGACTGATGGAGTTACAAAGCTATTAATGGATCCGAAGACCGAACGTATCTTAGGTATGGGCATAGTAGGTCCTGGTGCCGGAGAGCTGATTGCTGAAGGTGTACTAGCAGTTGAAATGGCTGCTTTGGCAAAAGATGTTGCTCTAAGCATACATCCGCATCCCACACTTTCAGAGACAGTAATGGAGACGGCTGAAGTCTTTTTTGGTCAGGCGACACACATCTACAGGCCCAAAAGATAGTGAGTCTTAATAGATAATAAGACTTAAAAGACAGCAGAGCCTTAAGAAAAAGGCCCAAATTCTAAACGAAAAGAGCGGGAGGATACTTCCCGCTCTTTTTACTGTTTTAAGGTAGCAGCGCCTTTGTTTTTGACCGTTTTCTACAGATCTATCAGCCTTTATTTAGCCTTTCAGCCTAATTCCCAAAATAAAAATCTTTCATATTTATGAAATAATTTTGCTATTTTAATGTGGCGTTTATAATTCTGTAGTGAATTAGCAGATGCTAAAATTCAAAAAAGGATATGTATGTTCAATTCTACTATAAAAAGGAAGATTTAACGTGTCAATTAAGAGTAAAATAATCGACTTCTTCAGTAAAAAGGAGAAGTTAAGTACCGGCGGAGGGGATAAAGCGCTTCAAAAGCAGGTTGCCATGGGAAAACTCCCGGCACGCGAGCGTATTAAGACTTTACTTGATCCCGATAGTTTTCAGGAGACTGACTTATTTGTTGAGCACAAGTGCAAAGACTTTGATATGGATAAAAAGCAGCTTCCTGCTGATGGTGTTATAACTGGTTCCGGAACGATATTTGGGTATCCGGTATCTATCTTTGCGCAGGACTTTACGGTTGCAGGCGGTTCATTGGGACTTGCGCATGCAAGAAAGATCACTAAAGTAATGGACCATGCAGTAAAAATGGGTATGCCGCTGATTGGGATAAATGATTCAGGCGGAGCACGTATTCAGGAAGGTGTAAACTCGCTTGCAGGCTATGGAGAAATATTCTATCGTAATACACTTGCCTCAGGTGTTATTCCTCAGATCTCAGTTATCTTAGGTCCCTGTGCAGGCGGTGCGGTTTATTCTCCGGCTTTAACCGATTTTGTGTTCGTGGTCGATAAAATCTCCAAAATGTTTATCACTGGTCCGGAAGTTATTAAAACTGTTTTGGGTGAAGAGATCTCGATGGAAGATCTCGGTGGTGCAAGAGTGCAGACTGAAATCACCGGTAATGCACACTTTTATGCAGAGAGTGAGCTTGAGTGTTTTGAACAGATCAAAAGGCTAATTTCATTTATTCCATGGAACAACAGAAGGAAAGCTCAGCCCTTATCACCCAAGCCTCCAAGAGCACAGTTTGATGTTGAGCGGATAATTCCGGCAGAAGCTACGAAGCCATATGATATCCGCGATATTATTAAGGCGATCTGTGATGATTCTGACTTCCTGGAAATTCAGGAAAGGTGGGCTGCAAACGTTGTTATAGGTTTTGCGAGGGTAAACGGCGAAACAGTTGGAATCGTCGGCAATCAGCCTATGGTCTTAGCCGGTGTTCTTGATGTTGACTCCTCAGATAAAGCTGCCCGTTTTATCCGTTATTGTGATGCATTCAATATTCCGCTTGTAACATTAGTTGATCTACCAGGTTATCTTCCTGGCATCGATCAGGAACATGCAGGAGTTATCCGCCATGGTGCAAAAATTCTTTATGCATACAGTGAAGCTACAGTTCCAAAGATCACCGTTGTACTTCGTAAGGCTTACGGCGGAGGTTACATTGCTATGTGTTCACGTCACCTGGGGGCTGATTTTGTTTATGCATGGCCGACAGCTGAAATTGCAGTAATGGGACCTGAAGGTGCTGCAAATATAATATTCAGAAGTGAGATAGCTGCTGCAAAAGATCCTGATGCAACAAGAAAACTTAAAGTTCAGGAATACAGTGAAAAATTCGCTAATCCTTATGTTGCTGCAGCTAATGGTCATATTGATGCAGTGATAAATCCATATGAAACACGTAATGCGTTAATACATGCATTAAAAGTTTCAGCAAATAAGATAGAGACACGTCCTAATAAAAAACATGGAGTACCGCCATTTTAATATGAACAGTGAAAATGAATTAAATAAACTGATAATTGATGATACTCCTTATATTACACGGATAACGCAAAAGTTTGCCACAAGAAAGGCTTACACACCAGTTGATCCTAAGAAGGTCTATGCAGTTATTCCAGGTATTATTCAGGATATATTTGTCAATAAAGGACAAATTGTTCAGCGAGGCGATAAGCTGCTGATATTTGAAGCGATGAAAATGAAGAATACACTTATTGCGCAGGTAAGCGGAAAAGTCAAGTCTGTAAATGTTCAAAGCGGACAGATGATAGCAAAAGGTGAATTGCTTCTTGAGTTTGAATAAATTATAAAATTTGTCTTAAAATTCTTCATCGATAAGGGGTTATTTTGCTAGCCCCTTATCTTTTTATATCGACTGTATTTTAATACTATTTATATAGATCATCAGATTAAAACAGATAATCAGATCATTTCCTTTTGTGTGCTCTGCATTCTTACATGTTCACACGCCTGGTCGATCTCGTTTTTAAAATCATCGAATGGAATTTGCAGGCCGTTTATATAAGTACTCCAGCCGGCAGATTGTTTCGCATAGTGTACAGCCGCTTCGATCTCCTGGTCTGTTGCACCAAAGAGTTTAGCGACTTCTGTATGATAATAAGCGCAATAACGGCATTTTGTAACGCCAGCTATTGCAATACCAATTAACTCACGGTACTTTTGAGGAATGGGTCCGTCTTCAAGCTGGACTTTCTTAAATAACTCCCATTCAGCACCTATCATCGATTCCGGAACTGATTTGAACATACTCGGAACAAGTCCGAATGTTTCTCTTATTTCGCCTTCTGCCTGTCTGCGGTCCATAAAACCACCTTTCTTTTTTATTATTTTTTAAGTTTTCCAGCAGTAATTAAGGCTCTATTGGATATATAAATTAACCTGGATTTAAGAGATAGCGAGGGCTCTGCCCTGTGAGTATAAGCGGTGTAACGACAGGAGTTTAGTTATTTCCTGGCATTACCCTCGCTATAAACGATCGATTATTTAAGGTTTATGTTGGTCTTCTTTCTCTTCCTTTCTTGTCGCAGCACCGCCTAAATGCTTAATAAGATTTGATATTTAATTAAATCCATTTATTTTCCGGAGACTGAGATGACCCAGTCAGTCGTGATATTAATAGGTAATGAAAGAACTTATAGTGAATATGAAGAAAAGTCAATATACTAAGAAAGTAATACTGAACTGTGGCATTGTAATTTGATTTTAATTGATTTGTACAAAGCACAAAGAAGGAGGACAGTAGAAAGAAGGGGGACAGTAGAAAGGAGGAGAACAGTAGAAAGGAGGAGAACAGTAGAAAGAAGGGGAATAAAAAATCCCGGCATTTTGCCGGGATAACAGTGTAAAGTTGACTGAGAAATATAAAGATATTTCATTTTTCAATTAATATCTAGCGTTGGTCAATTGGGATATATTCACGTTTAGTGCAGCCGGTATAGATCTGACGCGGGCGGTAAATACGCATATTAGGGTCGTCGCGCATTTCTTTCCACTGTGCAATCCAGCCCGGGAGTCTGCCAAGGGCGAACATAACTGTAAACATTTCAGTCGGGATGCCCATAGCGCGGTAAATAATTCCACTGTAAAAATCTACATTTGGATAAAGTTTTCTTTCGACAAAATAGTTATCCTCAAGAGCTACTCTTTCCAGGTTCTTAGCAATTTCAAGCAGCGGGTCGTGTACACCAAGTTCATCGAGGACCTTATCTGCAGTTTCTTTGAGAATTGTAGCTCTGGGGTCAAAATTCTTATAAACCCTATGGCCGAAGCCCATAAGTCTGAAGCCTGAATTTTTATCTTTTGCCATGTTAATATATTTGGTATAGTCACCGCCGTCTTTTTGAATCATTTCGAGCATTTCGATAACATGCTGGTTTGCTCCGCCATGAAGTTTGCCCCAGAGGGCACAGATTCCGGCTGCAATTGTAGCAAAAAGATTAGCCTCGCTGCTGCCCACCATTCTTACAGTAGAAGTGCTGCAGTTCTGCTCATGATCGGCATGGAGAATAAGCAGAAGGTCAAGCGCCTTCTCAACTGTTTCCGAGAGTTTGTATTCTTCAGAAGGGACAGCAAACATCATATTAAGAAGGTCGCCTGTAAAGCTTAAATCATTGCGCGGGTAGACGTAAGGCTGTCCAATTGATTTCTTATATGAAAAAGCAGCAATAGTCTTAAGTTTAGCCAGCAGTCTTATTATATTCCTGTATAGTTCTTCCGGCAGATCAGGATAGTAGGCCGAGAGTGAAACTACCATTGAACAGAGTACGCCCATCGGATGAGCCGTAGGCGGGTAGCCTTCGTAGAATTTTTTCATATCTTCTCTTAAAAGGCTATGGTGAGTTAGATCAAAGCTGAATTGCTCTAGTTCCTGCTGAGTGGGAAGGTGTCCGAATATCAGCAGGTAAGAGACTTCTATAAAACTGCTCTTTCGTGCAAGTTCTTCAATAGGATAACCGCGATACTGCAAAATTCCTTTTTCGCCATCAATAAAAGTGATTGAGCTTTCACAAGATCCTGTATTACCGTAACCTGAATCAAGTGTAATGGCTCCGGTCTTTGATCTCAGAGTGGTAATATCAATTCCTACCTCTCCTTCACTACCAACTTTTACAGGAAGCTGGTATTCTTTCTCTTCGAGAATCAGTTTGGCATTATCCATCGCTTAATTTTCCTGAATAAGTTAAAAAAATATATTTAACAAACTTTTATGCGGTATGACCGGGCAATGATCAGATTTTGGAGTGACCCTTATGGCTCATTTTAGTGTATTTTTCAGCAAATGTCAAGATTATTTGCTAAATGGAAAGAATTTATTCATTGAAAAATACCTACAACTAGCCATTTATTGTTCAGAAAATAATACCTATATATGTTAGCTTCTTGTACAAGGCTTTTAGCTTCAGTTACCAATATTAACTTAAGTTTCTTAGCATGTGTGAAAAGATATTTCTCTTGGTGATCAATTTCAGGAAACAGACATGGTAAAAGAAAAAATTCTGATAGTTGAAGATGAACAGATAATTGCTTTCGTCATTCAAAGGCGGCTGCTGCAGTTTGGCTATGAAGTGGCAGCAATTGCAACCTCTGGTCAGGAAGCCATTGAAAAGGCCAGGGAAGTAAAACCTGATCTTATATTAATGGATATACATCTGAGAGATAAAGTTGACGGCATTCAGGCAGCCCGAGAGATCAAGCAATTCCTTGATGTTCCGGTTATTTACCTGACAGCATTTTCAGACAGTGAGACACTTGAACGTTCCAAATTAACTGAACCATCCGGATTTCTTGTAAAGCCCATTGATGAGAGGGAATTATATACAAATGTTTCTATTGCCCTGCATAAGAATAAAATTGACAAAAAACTAAAAGAGAGCGAGGAACGCTACAATGCGCTTTTCAGCCACTCTCCAGACTGTGTTTACCTAATAGATTTTAAGGGTAACGTACTTGATGCAAATCCTGCAGCATTAAACCTTTTTGGATATTCCAGAGAGGAGGCTCTGAGGATGGGTCTTTTTGATATAGTCGCCCCGGAAGATTTCCAGAGATTGAAGATTCATCTTGAAGAGTTAAGCAGAGGTGATATTAAGTCAGGAAATGAAAATTTTACAATGCAGGCAAGAAGCGGGCAGTATATTCAGGTAGAGGCAAACTACACGGTTATTTACAGGGATGAAAAGCCATACGCAGTACAGGGAATAGCCAGGGATGTTACAGCAGCAAAGAAATTACTCCTGGAGGTCAAAGAAAATGAACGGCATTTCCGAAAGCTCTATGAAAATGCACCTTTAGGATACCAGTCACTTGACAAAAATGGATGTATACTTGAAGTCAATCAAAAATGGCTAGACTCTTTAGGTTATGCTAAAGCGGAAGTAGCAGGCAAGTGGTTTGGTAACTTCATGACACCTGAATCGGCTGAAAGAGTTAAGCATAATTTCCCTCAATTTAAGGAAAAGGGAAATATAAGTGGAGTTGAACTTGAAATGATAAAGAAAAACGGGGAGCATTTTATTGCCAGTTTCGAAGGCCGGATAAGTTATGATGAAACTGGTGATTGCATTCAGACTCATTGCATTATGATTAATGTGACGGAGAGAAAAAATGCAGAAAATGCTTTAAGACAGGCAAAGTTTGATTATCATGCACTTGTAGATTCCTTAGGCGGGATAATCTGGGAATACGATCCGCAGGCTGAAAAATACAATTTCGTCAGCAATAAAGTTGAAGATATACTCGGTTATCCGGTAGATGCATGGATGGATCAGGCGGAGTTCTGGGAAAATCACATACATCCGGATGATAAAGTCTGGTTAAAAGATTTTCTGGTGCAGAAGAAAAACGACTGCAATTCATTTGAAGTGCAGTATCGAATGCTGCATGCCGATGGAAGCGTTGTATGGATAAAAGATATTGTTTCAGTTTCATGCGGTAATGAAGGCAGTACCGGAAAAATACGGGGAATAATGATAGATGTTACCAAAAACATTAAATCCGAAGAGGAACTCAGGAAGCTTTCAACTGTAGTCGAACAATCCCCTGCTTCAATTATTATCACAGATATAGAAGGTAACATTGAATATGTAAATCCCCAGTTTACAAATATAAGCGGGTATTGCATAGAGGAAGCAGTTGGAAAAAATCCCCGTTTTTTAAAATCCGGCAAGACATCACAAAAAGAGTACAAAGAAATGTGGGAGCAAATACTAAGTGGTGAGGTCTGGAAAGGCGAATTCAGCAACCGAAAGAAAGATGGGACATTGTATTGGGAGGCAGCGGTAATTGCCCCGATAAAAGACCAGAAAGGTGAAATAACTCACTTTGCTGCGCTAAAGGAAGAGACTACCGGTGTAAAGATAGTTGAGAAATTTCTAATTGAAAGCGAAGACCGTTACAGAAGACTAGTGGAGATGTCGCCTGATATGATAGCCATTATTTCAGGCGGCAAGCTTGTTTATGTAAATGAAGCTGCCGTCAGGCATTTGGGAGCTAAGACAATTGAACAACTGATAAACAGGGATGCATCGGATTTTATTAGACACAGGTGTACATCAAAACTGATAATGAATCCGGTAAATAGGGATAGTTCAGAAATCCAGATCCCTTTTACTGAAGAAAAGTTAATTGATCTGAAAGGGAATCTTCTTGATGTAGAAATTGCAACAATTTCGACAGTTTACAGAGGTAAACCAGCTGTACAGATAATTGCCCGGGATATTCTGCAAAGAAAAAAAGCCGAGCAGGCACTGCGACTTAGTGAAGAGAGGTTCAGAACTGTATTTGAAAACTCTCCGATTGGGATTTTAATTACTCTGGATCAAAAGGTACATCAGGCAAATGAAGCCTGTATTAAAATGTTTGGTTTTGGCAGTCAGGACGAGATCAAAGGTACCAATATCAAAGAAAGGGTTGCACCTGAGTGCAGAGGTTCAATTGCCTTAAGTCCAGGAATAAAACAATCAGATGAAATTCTTAGTTCCGGCTATGAAATTACAGGATTGAGGAAAGACGGAACAAAATTTCCTGTACACATTGAGGTTGCACCTCTTAAGCTCAAGGATGAACTGGCAAAGATTGTACTTATATCAGATATAACAGAGCTGAAAATAAGAGAAGAGCAGGTAAAGGCTTCTTTAACTGAAAAAGAAATATTGCTTAAGGAAATACATCACCGGGTAAAAAATAACCTGCAGATCATTTCAAGTCTGCTTAGTCTGCAGTCGGAGTATATTGAGGACAGGAAGTCTCTTGCACTTTTTAACGACAGCCGAAACCGGGTTAAGTCGATGGCGCTTATTCATGAAAGGCTATATCAGTCTAATGATCTGGGGCGAATAGACTTTGCAGAATACATAAATGAGCTTTCGGGATTTCTCTACCGGACTTATATTCAGGATTTAAAATCAGTGGACATAAAAATAGATGCTGAAAGTATATTTCTGAGTATTGAGCTTGCAATTCCCTGCGGGCTGATAATCAACGAATTGGTCTCTAACGCACTAAAATATGCATTTCCAAATAATCATGATGGTACAATCAGAATTCAATTCAGATCAGGCAGTCAGAAAGAATTAGTACTGATAGTCAGTGATAACGGAGTAGGGATTCCTGCGGGGATTAACTTCAGGGAGACCACATCATTGGGGTTTCAGCTTGTAAACAGCCTAGTCGAACAGATGAAAGGAAGAATTGAAATAAACAGTAACAGCGGAACAGAATTTACTATCAGGTTTCCAGTCAGGTAAGCAGGTAAAAACATTAAGAATGAATTGACCCGAAATCTGAAAAAAGGCTTTTAAATATTTAACAGAATAATAAATTGTTTGGTAAAAAATAATAGCAGGGCAGTGCCAAAATTTCTACTGTAAACAAATCAGCAGACCTACCCGATAATTGTAGTTGTATTGTTTTATATGGTGAGTTTTAACAATTTGTTTTTAAAGCATCGTAATGATATATAAAGATTTACTTGAGAAGAAAATACTGCTCTTAGGCTGTTCTTACGCCAATGCCGAAGCCATTGCCGAGATACAGGCCAGGCTTGAAAAATATGGATTTTCCAATTTAAGGGTCAGTTTATGTTCCAAAGCTACAGAAAGTAATTGGACTGATGCATCCCCTGAGGTTGTTCTTTTCCTTGTTCCAGAGGATGAAGATTGTTGTAACATTAATAATTGCCGGGCTGTCAGCATTATTGAACAGATAAAAAATAAATCCGATGCACTGATTGTATTTTTGGTAAAAAATTTTGAATCCGGGTCTGTAGATTCCTTCAGAGGCGTTGAATCAGACTCGCAGATAGCAATAAAGGCCTCTGAGGCAGAGGTCAAACACAGTATTTATATGGCTCACAGAAGAAAACTGGAAAAAAATGAATCCAGGAACTATAAGGAGCGATATGATGCATTGTTTAATAACTCACTTGATTGTGTAATTATATTTGATTTTCAGGGCAAAGTTATTGATGTCAATAAAGCAGCGCTGCAGTACCTGGAATATACCAAAGAAGAGCTTATAAAAGCTCCCTTATATAATATTTTGTGGCAGGGAGAATACAATCACATTGAAAAGCAGATAAATTCATTAAAATTCGGCGGAAGACAATCCTCTTCAAAAATATTTGCTTTAAGGTCAAAGTCCGGTAAGAAAATATTTGCAGAGACAAGATATTCAGTAATAAAAAGAAACGGGGTTGCTTATGCCATTCAGGCAATTGCCCATGATGTAACGGGCAAATGGGATGCCGAGGAATTAAAACGTGCATTATTTGAAAACAGTGTGGACCCGATCATTATTATAGATCTGAGTGATAAAGTTATTGCTGCCAACAATGCTGTCGAACAGGTTTTCGGCTATACTGTAAGCGAACTTGTAAACAAACACTTTCCTTCAGAGATGAGGCTGGATAGTACAATGTTCGAAAAACTCAGGCAGGTCTGCATAACCGGAGAGGGAATTTCAGCTTATGAGACAAAACGCAGGGCAAAGTCGGGGAAAATAATAAATGTAAGCATTGCTATTTCACCTATCCGTGATGCTTCGGGAGCAATTACAAGTATTGCATTTCTTTACCGTGATATGACAGAATTCAAGCTAGCTGAAGAAAAATTATCTTACCAGGCAATGCTTCTGGAAAATGTTGGTGATGCCATAATTGCTTCTGATGAAAACCTCAACATCTCTGCCTGGAATGCTGCAGCAGAGGATATCTATCAGTGGCGCGTGGAAGAAGTAATGGGAAAAGGGGTCAGAGAACTGGTTCATTCCAGACTTTCTGATATAAAGGCATATCCGGCGCCAAAGAGCAGCGTATACTTAAATAAGTATATCCCGATTGAAGCTTCTTATCTGAGGAAAGACGGGGTAAAAATAACTATCGAAGGGAACACTATTCCCTTAAAGGATGCAGAAGGCAGAATAACCGGCTATGTAAACGTAAGCCGGGATATTACAGAGAGAAAAAGAACTGAAGAGGCACTTAAAAGAAGCGAAGAAAGGTTCAGGACGATCTTTGAAAGTTCTCCAATAGGAGTTGCCATAACAGTTAACCTGAATATTGTTCAGGCAAACAAAACTTTCCTTAAGATGTTTGGTTATGATGAAGCCAGTGAAATTATTGGCCAAAATGGACTTAACCTTGTGCCGCAGCATGAATATGGAAGGCTTGCCAAAATTGCCGAAAAGAGGAAAAATGGAGAACAGGTTCAGACGAGCTATGAGACCTATGGAGAAAAAAAAGACGGCACAAAGTTTCCTCTGTTAGTAGAGGTTGCTTTTATTGACCTTCCAGAAGGAAAAGCTTCAGTTGCATTTGTCTCTGATATTTCAGAAATAAAAATGCGTGAAGTACAGATCAGAAATTCGCTGATGGAAAAAGAAATACTGCTTAAGGAAGTCCACCACAGGGTAAAAAACAATCTTCAGATAATCTCCAGTCTTTTAAGCCTGCAGTCTGAATATATTAAAGATGAAGAATCCCTAAGGCTATTTAATGAAAGCCGAAGCAGAATTAAGACAATGGCGCTGCTTCATGAGAAGCTATACCAGTCCAGGAACTTCTCACAGATCAGTTTTCCGGAATATGTAAGCGAGCTTGTTTATTACTTAAACAGAACTTACTTTGTAGCAAGCCGTCCGGTCGAGACCAGTGTAGATATTGAAAATGTATACTTACCAATAGATATTGCGATTCCCTGCGGTTTAATAATAAATGAACTTGTTTCTAATTCTTTCAAGTACGCATTCAGCGGGTCAGACGATTGCATTCTGAAGGTAGATTTCAGAAATTACGATGATGGAAATTCACAACTTTCTGTCTACGACAATGGTCCAGGGCTTCCTGAGGATATTGATCTAGTATATTCAAACACATTAGGTCTGCAGCTGGTTAACAGTCTTGTTGACCAATTAAATGGGAAAATCGAACTTAACACTGATAATGGGACTTTATTCATCCTGAAATTCCGGATTCAGAAGGACTAATAAAATATGGATGCAAGTGAGATAAAAAAAACAAGAATCCTGATAGTTGAAGACGAAGCAATAATTGCCATGGATATAAAACGAAGAGTTTTATCATTGGGCTATGAAGTAGTTGCTTTAGCCTTCAGTGCATCTGAATTGCTTGAAAAACTTGCAAATCTAAAGCCCGACCTGATACTTATGGATATTATTCTTAAAGGGGAAATGGATGGAATTGAAGCTGCCAGGATAATAAAGTCCAGGTATGGAATTCCAGTAATTTATCTTACAGCCCATGCTGATGAGAAGACACTTCAAAGAGCAAAACTGACAGAGCCATATGGTTATATACTTAAGCCGTTTGAAGTCCGTGATCTTCAGACCTCGATTGAAATAGCCTTATACAAGTATTCTATGGAAGCAAAGCTTGCGCAAAGTGAGCTCAAGTACAGGACTTTAGTGCAGACTGCGACCGACGCGGTTTTGATTCTGGATGGAAATGGCATTATTACTTCTTTTAATCCAAAAGTGCAGTCGATGTTTGGATATAACGACAATGAGATCAGTGGTTCCAGTATAAAGAAACTTCTTCCGGATGTATTTATAAATCATTTAGCCGAAGGAATTAAGAAATTTATCAGTGTAGGCAGACCAGTAACCTCGCATATTCATGAGTTGTATGCAAGAAAGAGAACTGGTGATAAGTTTCCTGTTGAGGTTTCAGTATCCCAGTGGAATGTTGATGATGGCAACTTGTATTCCACGCTTATTATTCGTGATATAACAGCCCGCAAAGAAATAGAAATGGCGCTAAAAAAAGCGCATGATGAAATGGAAGAAAGAATTGAAGAACGTACAATTGAAATAAAGGCACTTACTGACCAGTCACCCTTCCCATTTACGATCTTAGGTTTGACAGGTGAAATTATATATGGAAATAAGGCATGGGCAAAGTTGTGGAAAATAGATCTGAGTCAGGAAAAATACGGGAATTACAACATATTTAATGATAAAGTATTAGTTCAGTATCAGGATGAAATCAGGCGGGTATTTGAAAATGGCGGAAGTATAAGGACGAAACCTATATATTATGACCCGGATGAAT
>JBLNEL010000134.1:0-11759 GCA_050262615.1 Bacillota bacterium | reverse complement strand
GGCAGAACTGACGCGGCCGTAGTGCCGGAAGTTCAGGATGGAACCAGACTTACCGGACATACATATCAGATTGGATTTAACAGTGTTAATGATACACTTTCATGGTTTTTAAGAGATGTTACTGAAAATAAATTCATAACAAAAAATGAACTCGATTTCTCCGGAAATTATAACTCTCCTGTCTACGACGGCGTTAAGATCAGGATCAAACAAGCTCCCAAAGGAATGAAAGGCTGGGAAATGTTAAGCGGTCAGCTAAAATGGACACCTTTAATTTCCAATCAATATTCCCTCGAAGGTTTTGGCGGAGCAATTGGAAATGCTTACGACCATTGGTTCAGCAGCAGATCTAGTGTGGATACAAATAAACTGAAAGATGTTCTGTTAAAATTTGCCTCAACAGATACCAGCGGGAATCTGCTCGATCCTAATGACCCGAATGTGTCATTTGCCTACAGATACCTGCGCAGTGCAAATTCTTCTCCTGCCAGACCTGAATTCACACCTTTTATTATAAACAAAGACCAGGGGTATCCATTTCAGGATTTTAAAAGGAACTTTCCTTTTGCTGCTTTCGATATGGAGACCGTCCCGCCAAGAAGACTGGCAGTTGGATATCTGGAAAATAACGTTCTGGCCGGATCCGTAGATGGTAAATACTGGCCTCCTGATGCCTTAGCAGGTATCTCAAATACTGAAGTCTATGGACCCAGGGAATTCTTCTTTATTTTTGATACCGATTATAAGACTATACCTGAGGCTGCATTGCAGGGCAATATTTACAGGGATACTTTGCCTGTTATCTGGTTTGGAACTCCTGCAAGAGCCGGACATATTGCTTTTGATAAGAATGATCAGTTCCTGATAAAAAAATACCGTGAAATTACACCAGCAGACACTTTTTATTTCAATACAAAATATATAAAGGATATATTCCCTGTAACTCCTGTGACCTGGCAGCTGAATCAAAACTTCCCTAATCCTTTTAATATTTATACTGTTATTACTTTCTATATGATTGATAATGGATTTGTGAAGATTGAAGTTTACGATATTCTTGGAAGAAAAATCAAAGAACTTATTAACGCGGACCTTGATCCCGGAATTCACTATGTGAATTTTAGCGGGAACGGATTACCTAGCGGCATTTATATTTACAGACTGAATATAAAAAATAAATATTCAGATGTGAAGAAAATGCTTTTGCTGAAGTAATGCCTTTGAAAACTATTTCCGCTGTCTTTGTTTTAATACGGGTGAATTATTTACAAATATGAGATAAAAAAATATCAGGAAAACACCGGAAATTACTACTGGCAATGCAATAGCTGCACCTGTATCATTAAGATTAAATATCAGAAAAGTAAGTCCAGCTAAAATAAGTATGCTGCCTGAACTGACAACAATATTAAATGTCTGTTTCATGCTCTGTACTCCATAGATCTCAAAAATTGTACATCTAGAAACCAGCTTATTACAATAATAAAATTATATATGTTACCCCTTTTTGTCAAGGAATTCCGGAATTATATAAACTTCCATTCTTCATCAGTCAATCTTTTCCTGGATGAATCATTTCCTAAATGAATCATTTCTTAAATAAATCTTTTCCTCGATCAACCTTTACATCAATATTTCTATAGACTGTCATCATATATACTTAATTTTGTATTTTACAATTCATTATAACTGTTTTACTCAATTGATATTTAACATTTACATAAACTTACTATGCAGGACTTAATACAGATAGCCGGAATAATAGATTTAGCTGAAGCAAAAATGCTTATGGAGGAAGGTACTGATTACCTGGGCTTCCCGTTAAGACTCCCGGTAAACAAGGAAGATCTTAGTGAAGATGAGGCGGCTGAGGTAATTAAAAAGATTGCTCTCCCCCATAAAGCTGTACTTATTACATATTTGGATAATACCGAAGAGATAATTTCTTTTTGCGATAAGCTTAATGTCAGTATCGTTCAGCTCCATGGGAAAATCTCTAAAGATGAACTTGTAAAAACAAAACAATTACGCCCTCAGCTTGAAATTATAAAAAGCCTTGTTGTAAGAGACAACAACTTCAACGAGCTGCAGTATACCGTTGATACTTTATCTGAATGGATCGATGCATATATTACTGACACTTTCGACCCTGTAACAGGAGCATCAGGAGCAACAGGTAAAACTCATGACTGGTCAATCAGCCGCCGCCTGGTAGAGCTTTCACCAAAACCTGTTATTATAGCAGGCGTACTTAACCCTGAAAATGTGAAAAGAGCTATTTTGGAAACCCGTCCTGCAGGCGTTGATGTGCACACTGGTGTAGAATCCTCTGACAGCAGGAAAAGTCCGGAACTTGTAAGAAAGTTCATTCTCGAATCCAAAGAAGGATTCGCTGCAATACACAAATAACATAGTGTGCAAATCCCCCCCATGGGCAGTACTTTTCCGTTGAAAACAGAGTTGTATTTTGGGGGACATGGACGCTGAGGTGCTTCTGGAATGCTTTATACCGAGACAATAACTGCTGCCGGAGCATTACTTTTCTTCGCTGCTGTTGTGTTCCTTGTTAGAAAGCAGCCGGTACAAATAAATGAGCTTTCAGAACAGGTAGCCTGAATTCAATAAAAAAGGACTGTCTTTGCAGCCGGATTTGTCAAATAATTTGCATCTTACTGTTTATGTTTGTCTTAAATTCAGTTCAATGCAAATTATTTTTATAACTACAGGCTCTGTAGACAGTCCTTTTTTTTGCTCATTTGCCCCTAATTCTTATTAACCTGCTCAGAGGGTTTTGAATTATCATAATTATATATGGCATCCATCACCGGATCTTTGCCTGCGGCAAAGTCGTTGAATCCAGGCTCAATTGTTATATTTGGCAAAAATGAAGGTATATCTTCTTTTGAATCACTAAAATACTTCGTCGAATAGTTTACATCATATCCCGAATTTGGAAGCTTAAAAGAACGTACTTCTCCATAATGGTTAGGCCTTCCTGCTGTCGGTTCACCTGCAAAGATTGCCTCGGTTCTGTCCTGAAAATCCAGGGCATTCAGAATTGCAGATGAAAATGTGCTTGCTCCGGTAATTACAAAAAGATGTCCTTTTCTATTGATTTCAGGACGGCTGATAATTCCCTCAATTAAAGGTTTAGCAATTTCAGAGTTCCCTCCGCCATTTGAACGCATATCAATAACAATTTTATCAGGCTTCAGAGAATCTGCTTTTGACATGACTTCCTTTGAAAAAGCTTCAAACGGCTGGTTTTTCATATCTGCACAGCGACGGTACTGTATATATAATGTGTTCTTTTCTTTCTGAAATTCGTACCAGTAATTCTTTGACGCTTGCATGTATAACGGCTTTGTAACACTGTCTAATACTGAAGCTGCCTGCATATGTGGTCCCATTTCCATAATTGCAGCAACTTCTGCTTTGCCTGCATTTTCTAACTCAAAAGTAACTTTTCCCGGATCATCAGTCAAATTTAAGGCGGCCAGTACTTCAGATAACGACATAAATAATGGGGCACTTAGCTTTATTTGTGCGTCGTTATCGTATGGTATTAGCGTTTTAATCCTGCCAATTGCCTCTTCAATTGTATAACTGCCGACACCTGTTACCCTTTTCCCAAGGTACTGTTTATGTGTGGCTAATGTGCTCACTATATAAACACCATCTTTAAACTTCATAAATAAAAGAGGAAGCCTGTGGAAATAACTCATCTTCAAAGGAACCAGACCTGTATGTGCATCACCCACTGATGCAACTATCTGCATCATTGCAACCGTGATCTCGTAATCTTTCAATTTAGCTGCCCGGCCCCTCAATTCCTCAAACTGCTTATGATAATCGGCTTCACTGAGTTTGAAAAACAGATTCTTATGCTTTACGGGAAGTTCTTTTTCCAGAAAGTTTAGATCCTCAATCCACTTTTCGGGTGTCATGGCTGATGTTTTGCTGGCTGAAGTATCGGCGTTTGTGCTTGCTGTGGATAATGTAAATGGCAAAAAGAGACTAAATACAAAGAAAATAATGAGACTTCTGAAAAATGACATGATTGTCTCCTGTTCCTGTTTTATGATATGCTGATTTAAGCTAACCATAGTTAATATAAAATTACTTTAAAATTAAACAGTTTATTTCTTCAGCCGAAAAGTTAGCTCTGTATGACTAGTATTCTGGAATCAAGTGTATAATATTAGCCATGACAAAAAGATCTGGAGTCTGTTTTTATTTTATTTTAGCATTCTAAAATAAAATAAAACTTTGGTATGAATTTGGATGCCAAATAACAGAATTATTATTAGGGCAAAGAAAATGAACAAATTAACGCTTGATACTTTTCTTTATGTAAGTGATTTTGAATTAACAACTTATAGAGTGTTGGATAGCCTAAAGAGCTATACCCAGGAGTTTAACAGAAATAAATTGTACCCGGGACTTTCTGAGTTAATCGAACTTAACCTTGCTCTTAAGGATATTGACGACTCAAACCTGAATGACATTTATATAGAAAACTACAACAAACCTAACCGTTCAGATGAAAATCTGATGATCGAGACAGTAGAGATTACAGATGAATATATTGAACAGGTTGTAAACCTGATCGAATGGGTAAAGCCTCTCATCCGCGAAACTATTGACGAAGGTAAAATTCTTTACGAATTCGTTAAAAAGAATATAAATATTGAGGAAATAGGACTTGGTGATGCCTGCCGTGAAGAAGGCTATGTATTGATTCCTGATAATAAAGGTGCTGTTGTCCAGCTGCTCAGGTATGATATCTCATTTTCCAGCAATGGCAGAAAACAACAGAGAAAATTGAATACCAGATTCCTGCAAAATATCGATAAAAATCATATTGATGCTTCTCCACAGGATACTGTTATGGAATTGTTCAAGGACTATGCAGATATGCCAAGTTCGCCTACTTTCATTTGTACAACAGAACTTGATTTCCCATTCAACGAAACTATCCTGCCTGTTGTAAAAAGAAAACTTATGTCAAGAATGGCAGCTTAGTATTGTAAATATTTGATGATTATAAAACATCTGGCTAATATTAACCACCACTATAGTTTAGTTTTATAATTTTTTTTTGTTTTCTCTTAAAATTTCACACTGGCACAGGACTTGGGTATTTTAAGTCAGAGTTTGACAATAAAGAATTTGAAAAAGGGATGAAGCAATGGCAAGTTTAACATTAGAAAATTTCCTCTACGTAAATGATTTTGAAATCAGCCAGTACAAGATTTTGGGATGTTTGAAAAACTATAGAGAAGAATTTAATAATAACAATATTTCAAATTTAACTGAATTATCCACTTTGGTTTCCACTCTGATCAGAGTTGAAAAGAAGAGATCCAAAATTATCGATCTGTTCCCTGTTCCGGTAAAAAAAGTCGATGCTGAAAAAAGACAGCTTGTTTTTGATAATTTCGTCCTTTATGATGAAGATGTTGAAAGAATATTTGATCTTATAAAATGGGCAATACCAGTGATCCATGAAACGATAGATGAAGCATTATGTTTGACAAAAGTATTTAAGAAGGAAAGCGTTGGTGTTCTAGCTTAAGGAATAGATTTTCTTTATTGCCCCTCATTCCTGCCTCTCTAGTAGAAATATTAGAGGGGCTTTTTTTTATTAAGAGTCAAGAATCATGAATGGGAAACCAAACATGTTCAATTATTTTTATTTCCTCTTTTATCCACTTCTAATTCAACATTCACCACTCAGTATAATTCATAATTCCTATTTTTTTTGTAAATTTGTTTCCATCCGGAATCTTTTTAAACTATATCTTTGTAAGAATCGTCTAAAGTATAAATTGGTCGCCTTTCAGGCTTACCGATATAATTCCATTTATTTTTCAAAAACCTGGATATTGTATGAGAAATAGAACTTTTTTATTAAGTTTTACACTCGTCCTGCTTATGATTACGGCAGTTTCCGCATTTATGCTCCTTAACAAAAAGAAGGAAAAACTCTATTTTGATGCCGGAGCAGATAAATATACGGTCCTCCCTGCCCAGCAGCGGCAGGATATTAATGATCAGATCAGCAATCAGCGAAGAAGCGTTATAACTGAAACAGTTAAAAAGGTTAGCCCTGCTGTAGTTGGTATCAGTGTAACTGAAATACGACAGTACAGGGACCCAATGTATTCTCTTTTTGGCAATGACCCTTTCTGGCGCCAGTTCTTCGGCAATAGAACCACTAATCAGGAAGTAAAAAGTCTTGGCTCTGGTACTATTATCTCTCCTGACGGCTATATACTTACTAACGACCATGTTGCCGGCAACGGAAGCAAAATTACTGTAACTCTGACTAACGGCAAGCATATGGAAGCAAAAATAGTTGGAACTGATCCTGCTTCTGATGTATGTCTCTTAAAAGTGGACGGCAGTAATCTTCCCTATATCCCGCTTGGTAATTCCGATGACGTTCTTATCGGCGAATGGGTTGTTGCTCTAGGCAATCCTTTCGGACTGTTTGAGATAAATGACCAGCCTACTGTTACCGTTGGCGTAATAAGCGCAAAAGGCATGAACCTCGACCCGGTTAACAACAGATATTACCTCGGAATGCTTCAGACCGACGCAGCCATTAATGGCGGAAACAGCGGCGGACCTTTAGTGAACAGCATTGGTGAACTGATAGGTATGAACACTCTTATCTTTACCTCCGGTGAATCCAGCGGTAGTATTGGACTTGGTTTTGCTATCCCTATCAACAAAGCTAAAAGAATAATTGAAGAACTGAGAAATAAAGGCAGTGTCGACCGTAATTTCTGGGTTGGACTCAGAGTCCAGACAATCGATGAAGGCATTGCTAATTATTATAAACTTCCAAGTTCACGCGGAGTGATCGTAACTTATGTAGAACGAAATTCCCCCGCTTCAAAAGCAGGAATTGAGGTCGGTGACATTATTACCGATGTTGAAGGCTTTAAAATAAATAACGACCAGTCATTAACTAGCGTATTTCAGGAGTTCAGGACTGGTCAGGTTGTATCTCTGAATGTAATCAGAGACAATAATGAATTTTTAACAAAAAAAATGAGGCTTGAGAGACTCCATGATAGATAGATATACACTCCCTGAAATGGGGAAGATCTGGCAGGACGAGTTTAAATACCAGACATGGCTAAAAATAGAAATACTGGCTTCAGAAGCCAGAGCCGTTATGGGTGAAATACCAATGCAGGACGTCGAAATTATTAAAAGTAAAGCAAATTTTAACGTGAAAAGAGTCCTGGAAATTGAGGAGACAACAAAACACGATGTAATAGCTTTCCTCACAAATGTGGCTGAATATGTAGGCCCTGAAGCCAGACATATCCACTATGGCATGACAAGTTCTGATATTTTGGATACTGCTCTTTCTTATCAGATGAAATCTGCAGGCGAACTCCTGCTTAATAGATTACTTGAACTAAAGTCAGTTCTTAAGACAAGGGCTCTGGAACATAAAAATACACTGTGCATCGGGAGAAGCCACGGTATACATGCAGAACCAACTACAATGGGACTGAAATTTGCCCTCTGGTATGAGGAAACTAAAAGGAATATCACCAGACTTCAGAATGCAATAAATACTATCTCTGTCGGACAGATTTCCGGTGCAGTCGGTACGTTTGAACATCTTTCACCAAAGGTAGAAGAGTACGTCTGCGAAAAAATGGGGCTCTCTCCGGCTCCGGTTTCTACTCAGGTAATTCAAAGAGACAGACACGCTGAGTTTCTGACTACCCTGGCTGTTATAGGCGCAACTTTAGAAAAAATAGCTATCGAAATCAGACACCTCCAGAGAACCGAGGTCCTTGAGGCTGAGGAATATTTCTCAAAAGGCCAGAAGGGTTCTTCTGCCATGCCACATAAAAGAAATCCTATTACCTGTGAAAGAATAACAGGACTGGCAAGACTTTTAAGAAGCAATTCTATGGCAGCACTTGAAAATGTTGCTCTATGGCATGAAAGGGATATTTCACATTCTTCCGTTGAGCGTGTAATTGTACCTGACAGCTGCATCATTCTCGATTATATGCTTCATCTTTCAGTTAGACTGATAAAGGATCTTTTAATCTATCCTGAGAATATGCTGAAAAACCTTAATCTTACCCGCGGACTTGTATTCTCGCAGACTGTTCTTTTAAGGCTTGTAAATAAAGGGGCATCAAGAGAAGAAGCATACAAACTGGTTCAGACTCCTGCAATGGAGGTCTGGGCCGACAAGAATAAAAACCTCCAGGATGAATTGACTAAATCACCTGAAGTTCAGAAGTATCTTACTAAGGACGAAATTGCAGAAATATTTAATAATAAAAGCACACTGAAAAATGTAGATTATATTTTTGCAAGATCGGTCGGGAAAGAATAAAAAGGCTTGTTTTGGTGAAAGAGCGGATAATTAAATTCCGCTCTTTTTATATTGTAACAGACTTGAGCTGATCTAGAAACTGCGGATTTGAAATAGCTACGCAATCGAAATCACTGATTTCCCCGCCGTTATCAAGCATAAGTGAAAGAATTGTAAACGACATTGCTATACGATGATCTTCATAACTTTCAAAACGAACAAACCGCTGCTTTATTTCCCCTGAAATTGAAAACCCGTCCTGAGCTTCTTCTACATTTAACCCTAAAAGTCTCAGATTATTGCAAACGGCCATTATTCTGTCTGATTCTTTATACCGAAGCTCTTCAGCACCAGTAATCCTGAAATCCCCTTCTGCAAAAACACCGGCAATTGACAAAATTGGGATCTCATCTATGATATTTGGTATAAGATCCGATGGGATATCAACATTCTTAAGATCACTGCTGTAAACAATAAGATCCCCAAATGACTCGCCCATTTTGGTCTTTACATTTTCAATCTCAATCTTCCCTCCCATTAGCTTCAATACTTCCAGTAGACCTGTACGGGATTCATTTAACCCAATATTTCTGATGGTCAGTTGAGAGTTCTTAGCCAATAGCGTAAGCACAATAAAAAATGCAGCAGTCGAAATGTCTGATGGAACAAAGTACTCCCCTATAACCGGATAATTTGATCTGGAGGAATATATGCGCGTAAAATTCTGATCCTTTTCTACTTTAAGATTCAAAAGATTTTCCGTGTGATTTCTTGTCGGCACAGATTCTGTCACAACTGTTTCCTCTTCCATATGCAGCCCTGCAATAAGAATTGCACTTTTAACCTGCGCACTTGCAACCTTCATTTCATAATTTATTGGCTTTGGCTTATATGCCGGGAATACTGTAATTGGTAATGTATATTTTTCAGTTGCCTTAAAACTGCCGCCCATTAAGTTTAATGGCTCAATTACTCTTTTCATCGGACGCTTTGAAAGTGATGCATCCCCTGTTATAAGACTTTCAAAGTCCTGCATTGCAAGCAATCCGCATAAAAGTCTTGTAGTCGTCCCCGAATTTCCTGCATCAAGCGGATGAGATGGTTTTTTAAAACCCTTGAATCCTTTGCCTGAAACTTTAAGCAACGGACCATCCTGTTTAAATGTACAGCCAAGTAATTTAAAGCATCTGATTGTGGAATTTACGTCTTCAGCTGAAGAAAGATTTTCAATTACCGACATCCCTTCGGCCATAGATGCAAACATGACGGCTCTGTGGGAAATTGATTTATCTCCCGGAAGGTCCAGCGTTCCTTTTACTTTACTTATTTTTGAAAATTCTTTTAGCATTTTATTCACTGAAAATTATTTACTGCACCATTCGTCGATTATTTTATCCAGCTGACAGTCATCAAGCTCACTTTTTTCATACATCCCCATAAGCCTGCGCTGCCTTTGTGCTTCATAAAGTATTACAGCAGCTGCAACTGAAACATTAAGACTCTGAACCATACCGTACATTGGGATCAAAAATACTCCATCGGCATATTCAGCCGCTTCATCTGATACACCTCTGTGCTCATTGCCCATAACAATTGCTGTCTTTTGCGTAAAGTCGATATCATAAAGATTTATAGAATGATTTGTAAGAGCACTTGCATATACCTTAAACCCTTCGGCTCGCAGAGAATCATAACATTGCTTAACATCCGAATGTCTGTCGCGCTGTACCCATTTATTCGCAGAAGCTGAACTAATACGGCTTATCTTTGGAAATTTTTCTATAGTGTACAATAGTGATACTTTTGGAATGCCTACAGCATCACACGTCCTAAGGATTGCACTTACATTATGAGGGTCATGAATATTTTCAAGAACAACATGAAGTGAAAATTGGCGTGATCTTACTGCTGAAGTAATTCTGCTTAATCTTTGTTCTGTTTTAAATGCTTTCACAAATTATCTTTTATTAAATACTATCTTATAAGTTGTTTTATTTCCGGTGTGCCTTACCTTGTCCATTGCAAAATGCGACTGCTCAAGTTTAAGGTAAAAAGCAACCATATCGAGCGTTTTATCTATAGCGGTATCCTCATCATGCCCCCAGCTTTCACACCCTTTTAGAGTGGGGACCTCCGCAGTAAAACCATCTTCGGTTTTTGTAACGATCATTGTCAGGACCATTAATATCCTTCTTTCGACGGTTTACCGCCGGTAACAATATTTACACTGGCACTTGCGCCAATTCTGCTTGCGCCGCTTCTTACCATAAGTTCTGCATCTTCTCGTGTTCTGACTCCGCCTGAAGCTTTTACTCCCATCTTCTCCCCGACTACAAAGCGCATAAGCGCAATATCACTGGCCGTTGCTCCCCCTTTACTAAAGCCGGTTGATGTCTTTACAAAGTCGGCTTTGGCTTCTTTACTGATCAAACATGCTTTTACTTTTTCTTCATCAGTTAAAAGTGCCGTTTCAAGTATAACCTTGCAAAGTGCATTGCTTTCTTTTGCCGCCTGAACAACCTGATTTATATCGTTGAATACGTAATTATAATCCCCCTGCTTTAATCTTCCGACATTGATCACCATATCTATTTCATGCGCACCATTTTGAAGAGCCTGCCCGGCTTCGTATTTTTTTACTTCTGTGGTTGTAGCACCTAAAGGAAATCCAATTACAGTACAGACTTTTACACCACTATTCTTTAACTGTTCACTGCATAGCGGGACAAATGAAGGATTTACACAAACAGATGCAAATGAATTAACCTTCGCTTCATTGCATAATTTTTTAATTTCATCAGCAGTTGCTTCAGGTTTAAGAAGTGTATGATCAATAATCCCGGCAAGCTCCTCATCAGAAATTTCTTTCCCGTTGCCTGATTTATCCAGTCCGGAAAAATCTATAAGTATTTTCTTAACAGCTCCATCTGCAAGAACACTTTCATTAACCAAAACTATACATCCTTATATTAATTGTTCTATAATTCTTAATTCATAATTCATAATTCTTAATTCTTTTGCATGCCTCATACGTATTCTGCAGAAGCATAGCTACTGTCATTAGTCCCACTCCGCCTGGTACCGGTGTAATATATGAAGCTTTCTTTGATACATTTTCAAAGTCAACATCACCTACAATACGGTAACCTTTTGGTTTTGTACTGTCTTCTACACGGTTAATACCTACATCTATAATTACAGCACCTTCTTTTACCATATCTGCAGTTATATAGTTTGCTCTTCCAATTGCTGCTATTAAGATATCTGCAGTTTTTGTATACTGAGTAAGATCTTTTGCAGCAGAATGGCAAACAGTAACAATTGCATTTGCATAATCCTTTTTCTGAAGCAGTATATTAGCAACTGGCTTCCCAACCAGATTACTCCTTCCGACAAC